>JALYUO010000873.1 GCA_030853735.1 Chloroflexota bacterium | reverse complement strand
CCCAACAACGTGCTGCTCTCGCTGCTGGGCGTGTTCCAATATGGCCGCAAATATCCCGACGGCGCACCCGGCCAAACGGTGAGTACGGCCGCCGGCGCAGTCAAGTTCGCCGAGACGGGCCACACCGTCGGCGGCAAGTTCCTCGACTATTGGAAGCGTCACGGCGGGTTGGCCCAGCAGGGCTTCCCGATATCCGAAGAGTTCCAGGAGAAGTCCGACCTGAACGGCCAGACCTATCTGGTGCAGTATTTCCAGCGCGCCGTGTTTGAGATGCACCCCGAAAACGCCGCGCCGAACGATGTGTTGCTGTCGCAACTCGGCACCTTCGAGAACCGGGCTAAGAACGACCTGTCCTACACCGACTGGACCGGCACTAAGGTCACGCTGGCGGCGCGCCCGCAGCGCATCGTCTGTCTCGTGGCGCTCTGCGAAGATATCGTGTTCGAGTTGGGCATCGAGCCGGTCGCGGTCAACACTAAGTTCTATCAGAACCCGGAGTTTTGGGGGCCCAGCAAGACCTTTCCGGCCATCGGCGGCACGGGAGCCCAGCCCAACATCGAAGACATCGTGGCGGCCAAGCCCGACCTGATCATCGGCTTCGCCACTCAGGCTGCGCTACGCGATGCGCTGAAAAACGTGGCCCCCGTGTATATCATGAACCCGGCCAAATACCAGGACTCGATTGACTATCTGCGAAAAGTGGGCTACCTCACTGGGCGCAGCTACCAAGCCGAGGTGGGCGTGCAGCAGTTCGTGAATAAGCTGGCCGCCTACCGCGCCAAAGCGCCGCGCAACAAGGTGCCGCTGGTCGTGTTCGGCAGCAATCTCAACTTCAACATCTTCACGCAAGGTTCGCTGTTCGGCAGTGTCCTCAGCGGAGTCACCAACTACCCCTGGCCCGCCCTGCCGCCGGGCCAAGTCGGCTCGACCAGCCCCGAACCGGGCGCGTTGCAATATTCGTTGGAGCAGATCCTGGAAAAAGATCCCGACGTGTTGCTGCTCGAATCGCCAACCACCGGCGCGCCGCTCTCGCAGCAATTCGCCGCCAGCCCGGTCTGGAGCCAACTCAAAGCCGTGCAAACCGGCCAAGTCTTCGAGGTGCGCCGCGACATCTACGTGACCGGGCGTGGCCCGCGCACGCTGGGCATTGCGCTTGACGACGCGATGACCAAGATTTATCCCGAAGCATTCCCGAAACCGCTACCCTAAGCGTTGGCTGCTACGGTCGCAACTCGCCCCGTCGTTGCGCCGCCCCCGGCCAAGATCCGCCGTGTGCTGATCTTGGCCGGGCTGTTGCTGGGTGGCAGCGCGGCGCTGGCCTTGCTGGCCTTGCTGCTGGGCCGCCCGCAACTCACGCCGCCGGATCTGCTCACCGTGCTGACCGGCGGCGGCACGCGCCTGACGCGCGTGGTCGTTTTTGAGTTGCGCCTGCCGCGGCTAGCTATTGATCTGTGTGCCGGTGCGATGCTGGCGCTGGCCGGCGCGCTGCTGCAAGACGCGCTGCGAAACCCCCTGGCAAGCCCCGAACTGCTGGGCGTGTCCGCCGGCGCGTCGCTGGTCATCGCCGCCATCACCATCTTCCACCTCCCGGTCCTCTTCGTGTTCTACGCGCCCCTGGCCCTGCTGGGTGGGCTGGCGAGCGGCAGCGTAGTGCTGCTGCTGGCGCGCCGGCTAGGTGAATCGGGCCGTTTGGTGCTGCTGGGCGTGGCGCTGGTGGCCCTGCTTCATGCCCTCCTGATCAGCATCATTGCGCTCGGCACCCAAACCGATATCGGCCTGCTTTATCTGTTCCTGCTGGGCAGCACCGCCAATCGCACCTGGGCGCAAACCAATCAGTTGTTGCCGTGGGCCCTCGTAGGTATCCCGCTGGCCCTGGCCCTGGCCCGCCCGCTCAACCTGCTGCAATTGGGCGACGAAATCGCGGAAGGGCTGGGGCTGCGCGTGGTGCGGGCACGCATCGGCCTGCTGGTCATCGCGGCGGGGCTGGTCGCGGCGGTGGTGGCGGTCAGCGGTCCCATCGCCTATATCGCGCTGGCCGCGCCGCATTTGGCCCGCCGCGCCCTCGGCACCACCAACGCGCGCCAAGTATTGCCTATCGCCGCGTTGATCGGCACTTTCCTGCTGACCGGAGCCGACATCCTCGCCAAAAACCTGTTCAGCCCGCTGGAACTGCCGGTGGGAATCTGGACCACGCTGCTCGGTGGCCCGACGCTGCTGATCCTGTTGCAGCGCCGGCTGCGCCAGGGCCGTGGCGACAGCGGCGGGGCCGCGCTGTTTGGCGCGGGTCAGGCACTGCTGCGCCGGGTCACGCGCGCCTATCCGTTGGTGTTGCTGGGCGGCGTGGGGGTGCTGATCGTCTTGCTGGCGCTGCATATCAGCATCGGTACGGTGCAGGCCACGCCCGCTCAGGTGCTGGATGCGCTGCTCGGCCACCCAGTAGACCGCGTGGTGCGGACGGTGGTCTGGGATCTGCGACTGCCACGGGCCTTGATCGCCGTGCTGGCCGGCGCGATGTTGGCGCTGGCCGGGGCGCTCTTGCAAGCGACCACGCGCAACCCCCTGGCCGAACCGGAACTGACTGGCGCATCGGCAGGTGGGGTGTTCCTGGCCGTCCTCTGGATTTCGCAGGTCTTTGGTCCGCTGCGTTTCGGTCCGCCCGGCTTCGAGTTGGCGGTGATGGCGACGCTGGGTTGCCTCGCCGGGGGCGCGCTGGTCTTTGGCCTGAGTAGCCGGCGGCAGGGCGAGGTCGCGCGCTTGGTCCTGACCGGGGTGTTGGTGGCGACCATCCTGCGCTCGTTCACCTCGTTGCTGCTGTTGAGCCACACCAACACCAGCGGCGCGATCCTGCTCTGGATCATCGGCTCGCTCAACGGGCGCACCTGGGTCCACTGGGCTGTGCTGTGGCCGTGGGCGTTGCTGATGCTGCCGGTGGCGCTACTGCAAGCGGGCTGGGTCAACGTGCTGGCGCTGGGCGACGACGTGGTGCGTGGCCTCGGGGTGCGGGTGGGCCGCGTGCGCGCCGGGCTGTTTTTCACGGCGGTGCTGCTGACGGCAGGAGCCGTCTCGGTAGTTGGCGCGGTCGGCTTCGTGGGCTTGGTCGCGCCGCACCTGACGCGCCGCCTCGTCGGGCAAGATGCACGTCGCCTGCTCCCGCTTACGGCGCTGCTGGGCGCGGCGCTGTTGCTCGTCGCCGACATCCTGGCGCGCGGCATCGTCGGCATCATTGATCTGCCGGTGGGTGCGGTCATGGCCCTGATCGGCGCGCCGTTCTTGATCTTTCTGCTGCGCCAACGCCCCGCCACGCCGTAGCCTGCCCCGCCTACGGGCTGCAGCCGGAGCCGGGCGGCGCGCCGGTGACGGCCAGATAGGCGATCTTGGCGATTTGGCCGCGCGTGGCGTTCGCCGCCGGGCGGAAGCTGCCGTCGCTGTAACCGCCCAGGATGCCGTGGCAGACCGCCGTCTCGATGAACGGATAGAACACGTTATCCGGCGCGACATCGCTGAACGTCGCTGTGGCGGGGTGCAACAACGCCCACCCGGCGGCCAGCACGGTGATCTTGGTCAGTTGCCCACGGGTCACGTTGTTGCCGGGGCGATAATAGGGCCGCGCTTGGCTATCGCACGGTTCGGGCGCGCCGCTTTGCGGGTCGTTGCCGCCGCAGGTGTAGCCGCTGACTAGCCCGTGCGCCGCCCCCGTCTCGATCATGTGGTAAAAGACATCGGTGGGCGGCACATCAGCGAAAGTCTGCGTGCCGGGCGGCGGGCTGAGGGGCAGGGTGAAGGCCAGCACCACGATCTTGGCAAGTTGGCCGCGCGTGGTCAGAGCAAAGGGGCGGAAAGTGCCGTCACTATAGCCGCTGATCACTCCCCGGCAGGCTAAGTAGTATACGCCCTGATAGTAGTAGGCCGTCGGGTCGGTCACGTCGCTGAAATGGACCGCGCAGGGGCTGGGGCTAACGGTGCCACTAGGGGTCGGCGGGCTCGGGCTGGCCGTGGGCGATGCCGGCACCGTCGCGGTAGGCGGGGCCGTGGCGGTCAGGGTCGTGGTCGCCGGGACCGTCGGGGTTGCCGGGACCGTCGTGGTCGCTGCGGCTGTCGTGGTTGCGGTCAGGGTCGCCGTCGTGGTCGGCGGCGCAGTCGCGGTGGGCGTGCCCGTGACGGTCGCGGTGGGCGTGCCGAGAGGCGCATGGTCCACATAGGCATCGCCTTCACTCGTGAGCCGGCTCGCATCCAGCCAGCCGGCCAGCGCATAATTTGGCCCGTAGACCAACGCTTTACGATAGCCGATGTCATCAATCCCTTTATAGTCGCTCAATGCGTCGGCATTGCTCGACTTATCGCTGACCCGCTGGTTGGCGCTCCAGGTCTGCCCGCCGTCGCTCGACTGGCTATAGGCGAGATCATACAAAAAATGGGCCGCCGCATAGCGTCGATCATACCAAGTGACCCCCAGCGTGCCGTCAGCGGCGACCTGCACGGTCGGCTGGAAATGATCCACCCCCTGACTGAGCGGATCGTCGTTGATGCGGGCGGGCGGGGTCCAAGTGCTGCCGCCGTCCGTGCTGCGGCTAAACGCGATGTCGCTGTGGCGGCCCAGCACGCCGCACAGCTTCTCCGACGGGTTCCAGCGCCCATCATTCCACAGCGCATAGACCACCTGCGAATTATCAGGCGCAACCGCGATGGTCGGCAGATCCTTGGCCCGTAGCAGGCTGCAACTACCACTGGTGCTGCCGTTGCCGATCAGCACCAATTCGCGCCCTTTATAGTCCGGCCGGCCGATAGGTACGATGGGCGCGTCGGAAATGAGCTGATCTTGCCCCCAAGTGGCCCCGCCATCGGTGCTGTGATTGAGGTAGAGCTTGGGCGGGTTGCTGATGTTAAAGTTCTCAATCTCGGTAAAAGCCACGTAGACTGTGCCATCGGCGGCCACCAGGGCGGTGGGGTTATAGTCCATTATATCGCCGGGGCTGGAAACTTGGACATCGGCGCTCCAAGTGCGTCCCCCGTCGCGCGAGTAGCGCATCTGAATGCCCAGGTAATACGGCTCCGTACTTTGGGTGTAATACCAGAACATATAGAGGCTGCCGCCGTAGGCGGACCCTGCTGCCGGCGGGCGCGCGTCGGCCACCAGCACGGCCTGCGACCGGTAGGATTGCGTGTCTGCCAAGACGACCGGCAGCGGCGTAGACCAGGTGCTGCCGGTCGTGGTGGTGAGCACAAAATAGCCGCTGATCGTGTTGCTGCTCGCTTGCGCGGCATAATAGCCGGTGCCCGTCCCATCAAAAGCGACGCTGGCCTCACCGAGGGGCGTGAGTTGATCGCTGCCCCACGGCCCCAGGAAGCGGCCCGCCGTCCAGGTGATTCCCCCGTCGCTGCTGGCTCCATAGCCGCTGCGGAGGAAGTTTTGCTCCAGGCTGTCGTAGCCGGCGATCACGATCTGGGGATCCAACGGGTTGATCGCCAGGGCTATGTTTCGCTCGGCTGCCGGCAGGGGCGGCGGCGCATTGACCTGGCTATCGCGGCCCCAAACGGGCGGCGGGATCTGGGGGCGCGCCGGTGCGGAGCGTGCGCCGGCGAGTGCGCTGCCGGCCAGCATTAGCAACCCGACACTCAGGATCAGGCGGCGCAGGTGGCGCAACGGGTGGGACATGGTGGTGGTGGCCTTTCTTAGACGGGTATGGATCAACGGCAGATCAACGGCGGATCAAGGTGGCCGGCGACCATGCGGGGTGCGGCTACTGCAATAATTGCATAAACCCCGTCGCAGTGTCAAGGTACGTGCTGCGGCGTATCTCAGGAGTATTGGATGCGGCGCAACTTGTTGCGTGGGGCGTTGCCCGCCCCCCTCACCCCAACCCCTTTCAAGGGTAGGTTTTTGCTGGGGGCCGGATAAGAGGTATAGGCTCCCGTGCCCCCGCAGGGGAGAGGGTTGGGGTGCGGGGAGATCGTCGCCGTGCAGCCTGGTCCTGATCATGCGCTAGGCTGCCGATCTCCCCGCCCCCCAACCTCCGCTCCTAAAGGGAGAGGGGAAGTCGCTGAGGTGGCTGTCCGGTCACGACGGTGGCACCGAGCGCCCCGCTCTGACTCCCGCGCTGCCCCGCAAAGGAGCGGGGGTTGGAGGTGAGGGGGCCGGCGCACCACTGTCTGCAAAACGATGCAGCGCACCCGTTGCGCGTATAGCATTCACCGACTTGACGTATCGGTGGCTATCCTATATACATACTAGGGGATGGACACGCCCATGCGCCGTCTACCCACAGAGCCGCGCGGTGCTGCACGGTTTAGAGGTTCCCCTAATTCGGCAAGCGGGGTCAAGGACTCTCAGGCGACCACTTCGATACACACGAATCGCTATTCAGGAGGTTTATCCATGCACTTTGGTAATCGCAGTTTGCAGTGGGGCCGCGCCGGCGCGCTGCTGGCCTTGCTGGCGGTGGTGCCCTTGTTCGCCGGGGGCGGGCCGGCCGGCGCTGCGCCCAGTGGCCCGCGCACGTTATCTGTTGAGAGCGTACCGCCGGCGGTCCGCAACGGCCAGGCCAAGCCGGTCGGCCCGCACGCCGCCGCCGATTCGCTGCACGTCTTGTTTAACCTACCCATGCACGATAAGGCCGGGATGGATGCCTTCCTAGCCGATGTCAACAACCCGCACAGCGCCCATTACGGCCAGTACCTGACGTTGGAACAGGCTAATGCCCGCTTTAACCCCACCGTGGCCGGCGAACAGCGCGTGCTGGCCTGGCTCAAGGCGGAGGGGATCAACGATGTGCAGACGCAGCCCAACCACTTGTATGTCGGCGCGCAGGTCAGTGCCGCCACGCTCAACCGCTTGCTGGGCATCCAGATCACCGATTACACGCTGGCCGGTCGCACGATCTACGCCCCGGATCGCGCGCCGACCCTGCCTGCTGCCGTCAGCAGTGATGTAGACTGGGTGGTGGGCCTATCGAATGCAACGCGCTTTCACACGATGAACAACGGCACCGCGCACGGTACGGCCCCCTACTACGCGCAGGATTATGCCAACGCCTATAACGTCACCCCCCTGTGGAACGCCGGCTACACCGGCGCGGGCACCACGGTGGCGATCACGCTCTGGGGAGCCGCGCCCAGCGACACGGCCCTCAACAACTGGCACAGCCGCACCGGGGCCGCCGTCGCCACGCGCGCCAACGGTCGCCTCGTGATCATCCCGGTGGACGGCGGTAGCACCTTCGCCGACGTGGGTGAAGCCGGCATGGACATCGAAGCATCGGGGGGCATCGCCTATCAAGCCCAGATCCGCTACTATGAAGCGCCCACCGATGCCAACGGCAACCCGACCACCCTCTCTTCGCTGACCGACACACTGAACGCGGCAGGCACCGATCCGGTCAACAACCGCCAAATTAGCAACTCTTGGGGCGGCGACGAAGATGCCGATGCGCTTAACGCCTTTGACCCGGTGTTTGCCGCCAACGCGGCCACCGGCCACACCTATCTTTTTTCCAGCGGCGATAGCGGCTCGGCTTCCGGCTTTGGTAACGGCGATCCGGTCCCCAGCTACCCGGCCACCAGCGCCTATGTCGTGGCCGTCGGCGGCACCCGCTTCAGTGGTAACATCGGGGCGAGTTGGCCCGGTGAAGTTGCTTGGCTCTATACGCCATCAGGGAGCCGTGGCCCGGAAGGCAGCGGCGGCGGCTATTCGACCCTGGTCAGTCGCCCTAGCTGGCAGGTCGCTCCCGGCTTCGCCAATTCGCAACGTGGTTATCCCGATGTGTCGGCGGTGGGCGACCCCGCCACCGGCTATCAGGTCTGCTACGGCAACGGCACCAGTTGCGCGCAAATCGGCGGCACCAGCCTCTCGTCGCCGTTGTGGGGCGGCATCCTGGCGATCACCAACCAGTATCTCCTGGCGCAAGGTCAACCAGGGCTGGGCTTCGCGGCTCCGAGCCTCTACCAACTGGCGAACAGCGCGCAAACCTACCCGCCCTACCATGACATCACCAGTGGCACCAACGGTGCGTATGCCACCGGCGCGGGCTGGGATGCCGTCACCGGCTTGGGCAGCCCCGACGTGTGGAACATCGCGCGCGACCTGAGCGGCGGCGCGCCGCCCACGGCCACGCCGCAGGCCACACCCACCAATGTCGCCGGCCAGATTTTCACCGATGTGCCGCCGAGCAATACCTTCTATACGCCGATCAACTGGATCTATAACCACGGCATTGTGTCGGGCTATAGCAACAGCGACGGTAGCCTGAGCTTCCGCCCGACCGCCAACGCCACGCGCGGCCAAGTCTGCAAGATCATCACGCTGGCGACCGGCTGGGCGATTGACACCAGTGGGGGGCCGCACTTCAGCGACATCGCCGGCACCACCTTCTACAACTACATCGAAACGGCCTACCATCATGGGGTCATCTCCGGCTACAGCGACGGCACTTTCCGGCCCAGCGCCACCACCAGCCGCGCCCAGTTCGCCAAAGTGGTCGTGCTGGCGCGGGCTTGGGCCACGGATACCACCGGCGGACCCCACTTCACCGACATCGCGCCCGGCAGCACGTTCTATACCGTGATCGAGACGGCCTACAACCACGGCATCATCAGCGGCTACACCTGCGGCGCGTCCGGCGAACCGTGCCCCGGCACCTACTTCCGGCCCAGCGTGGTCGTCAGTCGCGGCCAGCTTTCCAAGCTGATCTACTTGTCCTACGGCCCGTAACGCACCCTGGTGCGGGCCATCATTGGCGGCCTCCTGCCTGCTGGGTAGGGGGCCGCCTTGCGTTTGCTCCCCTTTTGGTCGGCGGGTGCGCCAAACGATGCGCCGTACCCTGTTTTGGTCGGCCCTTGTATTCCCTTCTGCCGCGTTTTATGGTATAATATTGTCAGATCGGCCTGGCGCTCATCCACGCGCGCAACGCTTCCCCAGTGGATAGATACCAGACCCCTTGGGTTCCTAGAACCGGCCCTCTGGCCGTGTTGCCACATCTATTTCACTTCTATGGGAGGAGTAATATGCACAAGAAATTGTTCGTGGGCGGGAGTATGGTCGCACTCCTGGGCCTGGTCGCAGCGGGGGCCGCAGCGGTCGGGCAGGTACAACCGAAGGCAGTGGCCGGCGTTGATCCTGACCGCCTGGTGCCGGCAGTGAATCAGCAGCCCGCCGCCAATTGGAAAGCGCTCCCGGCCGGCGGCCCCGCCGTGCAGTTGGCCTGGGGCAATATGCGGGTGAATAGCGATGCCACCAACGAGCCGCAAAACGAGCCGTTCGTAGCCGTGGACCCGCACAACCCCAAGCACCTCGTCGTCGGGGCCAACAACTGGCAGGCCGGCAACGGCAGCTTCCAGGTGACGGCCTATACCAGCTTTGACGCTGGGAAGAGCTGGACCACCTCGAATCCCTACATTGCGCCCAATGCGAGTCGCTTGAACGCCGCCGATGCCACCGTGGCCTTTGGCCGCGACGGCGCGGTTTACTTTGCCTTTGTCGCCTTCAACCCTGCGGCCGGCGCGGTCGCGGTCAGCCGCTCAACCGATGGTGGACTGACCTGGGCCGGCCAGAATTGGGCCAGCAGCTTCACCAGTGAAGCCGCCGACAAGCCGGCCCTGGTCGCCGGCAACGGCAGCCTCAACCTCTTCTATCAGGGGGCCGGCCTCTATACGCGCACCTCGCTGGACAACGGCGCGACCTGGAGCGCCAGCACGCTGCTGGATGCCGCCGGGCGCAACGCTGCGCCGGTGGTGGACGCTCAGGGCGCGGTTAGCGTCTTCTACGTCGCCGGCAACACGATCAAACTAGCACGTAACCTTGATCTGAACAGCGGCAATTTCCGCACCAGCACGGTTGCCACGACGACCCCGCTACAACCGCGGGCGACGCAGTATCGTGCCGGCATCTATCCGGTCGCCGGCATCGCGCCGAACGGCACCATGTACGTGGCCTGGGCAGATGGGCGCAACGCCGGCCACGGCAACGACATCATGTTCACCCGCAGCCTGCCGCTGGGCAGCAGCGATGGGAAGCAGGCGTGGCAGGCTCCGGTAGCGGTCAATACCGATAGCGGCAACGCCGATCAGTTGATGCCGGCCCTGACCGTCGCGGCAGACGGCGCTGTGACCGTGAGCTGGCTGGACAACCGCAACGATGCGGCCAACGTCAACTATGACATCTATGCGACGCAAGCGGCCGACGGCAAGCACTTTGGCCCGAACGTGCGCGTCACCACCCAGTCCTCGAACCCCGCCAATGATCCGCGCCTGCAAGGCACGATGATCGGCGATTACATTGGCCTGGCCGCCGGGGTCAACGGCGTGTACGCGGTGTGGACCGATACGCGCAACAACAACGAAGACATCTTCGCCGCGCCGCTCGCCAACACCGACCTGCGGTAAGCATCACGTATGCGCCGGGCCGGCGAACCGGCCCGGCGACCACAAAGACCCCGTGCTACTTGTTGTAGAGCGGGGTCTTTGCTATCCGCACCGATCCGCCCGTTGAACGCTGTGCCGAGTCCGGTGGTAGTATCATGTGAGAAGACGTGCAACCCCGGTCGGAGGTAGCCGGGTCGCAGAAGGAGAACCATCATGCCTATGCCGGCCGGCCGGTTCCTGCTCCTGATCGCTATTCTCGTCGGCTGTATCGGCAGCGGGGATTACGCGAGTACGCCTACAACCGTAGCGCAGGTGACAACCCCTGCGGCGCTACCGTCGTTCCCATCGGGTGGCATCGGGCTGACCAAAGCCGCCTGGGAGCAGCAGCATCGGCCTACTATCGATCCCCTTGCGGACGGAATCGACTTTCCGTAGGACGATGGTCGCTACGCAGTGCGATTCTGGCAGGATTGGCCTCTACGTGCCCCGACTGCCGACTCAGTGATTAGCAGCATCTATTTCGATACTCAGGCCCACACGCCAGAATTGCAGTTTGCGGCTTTTCGCCCTTTTCTGCCGGTCGATGCCCGGCTTGAACCACCGCAGAAATCCGGTCAGGCGCTACAAGTTTGGTACAGTCCCTCACTCGTGAGTCGCTATTCACCCCTCGCCGGTGCTCTACAGCCCTGGGGTAACGCGGAACCTGGTCGCATTAATCTGCTATTTAGAAACGGCAATTCTGATGTCCGTATCGCTGCTGTTCTCACCTTTCCGCCGCAATCGATCCCGGTGCAACCTACGCCTACCCTGTGTGGCGACCACCCTTGCCCCACGCCCACGCGGGCGCTGCCGACCCCGGTCTCTACGCCCGCCGGCAGCCCGTTGCCCAGCCCGGTGCTGACCTGGCAGCCTTTGCTGACAATCCCACCCACCCACGCTCCAACCCCGCTGCCCAGCCTCACCGCGCCCTAACGTTCGCCACAGGCGGGAGCTATACGGCGGAGTGGTTAGTCGGGCACAAGG
>JALYUO010000414.1 GCA_030853735.1 Chloroflexota bacterium | reverse complement strand
GTACCGCGCAGCTCGGGTAGCAAACGAGTAGATCGGGGTATGCCCCGCCCCAGCGCGGCCAGGAGGCCGCTCCCACAGTCCGCCAGCGGCCCATCCGGCGCATGAATCTGAGAACGCATAAGCCCTGGCTCATCAGGCAACGGGGTGGGTTCGTGTTACCTCTTGCGCTGAAATAGATCCGCCACTGGCATGGTCCAACCGGGCACAGCGGGTTCGGCTTCGGCCACCTCGCCCCGGCGGTAGATGGGGTGGGCTGATCAGGCCGCTCGGCGCGGTAGACGCGCACTATGTCGAGACCAAGCAGATCCACCTCCCAGACGACGTGCGTGCCCGCCGCGAAGTAGTCGCGGCGCTTGGCAGCCATAGCTTGTTCCGCCGGCCCATAATCCCCTTCACTGCGAACTTCGATGGCAAAGATCGGGGCATCGGCAAAAAACCTCATACTATCCGGGGTGTCGCTACCCGTGTAAAACGCCGCATCCGGGCTAAACGAGCGGCGCTGCGGCAGGTTGACGAGGAAGCCCGCATTGTCCTGCACGGCCTCCCCCATACCGGTCAGATCACTGTAATCATCCAATGATCGCACGATCCGCTTGGCCGCATAGCTAGGCATCCTACCCGTCGGACTCATTAGCACCACCTTGCCCGCGATGATTTCGGCCTTCTGCCCATCAGGAACGCGATACAAGTCTTCTACTAAGGTCGGCGCGGTGGTGCTCATAGCTGTCTCCTTGCTTAAAGGCAGAATTACCGCGTGGGTGCGCCGTCACCGACCTTGTTATAGATGCGCGACATCGGCAGCCGGCATTCGATGCTCGGCAGGTACAGCACCGTAGCGGGGTCATGCGCCTCGGTCAGCACCCAATCTTCTTCCTGGAGAATGAAATGTTCAACGTGCATCCCGGTCTGGGCAACCAGCAGGTACTCGCGTAACGAGGGCAGGTGCCGGTAGTAATCAAACTTCACGCCGCGATCATAGTCTTCGGTCGAAGGTGACAGGATCTCGATCAGCACAGTGGGGTTGAGCAAGGTGTCGCCGTAGCGGTCCTCATAGTGCGCGTCGCCACAGACCACCGCAATATCGGGGTAGGTGTACACATTGCGGGCGCTGACCTTGACGCGCATATCGGCAATATGCACTTCACACGGGCGCTCCTCTAACTGGGTCTCTAGTAAACGTGCCAAGTTCGTACTGATTAAGCTATGAGCACGACGGACCCCCGCCATCGCCACGATGTAACCATCAAGATACTCACTCTTCACGGCACTCCGACGCTCACGGGCTAAATATTCTGCCGCCGTGACATACGGCGCGGGCAGAGGTGCAGCCATGTAGACCCTCCTTCGGGGGGTGTGCCCCTACCCCTACAGTCGGCACGGGCGCGGCAAGCAGCGCCGCTACAGTGTGGTCGGCACGGGCGTGGCAAGCAGCGCCGCTACAGCACGGTCCCCACGGGCGCAGCAAGCAGCGCCGCTACAGCCGGCGTTATCACGTTTCACGTTTCCCCGTGCCCGTCACCAATCCGCAATCCGCAATCCGCAATCCGCAATCGTCTAGCCCGCCAACAGGGCCGCGCCGACCATGCCGCTGTTGTCGCCGAGGGCGGCGCGCACGATGTCTACTTGGGCGGCGGGGGCGGCGAGGGCGGCGCTTTTGGCCTGTTCGGTGGCGACTTTGAACAGTAGATCAATGCGGTCAATCACTCCGCCGCCGAGGATGATGCGCTGGGGGTTCCACAGGTTGATCAGGCTGGCGAGGCCGAGGCCGAGATAGAGACCCGCCTGGGTGACGGTGTTGACCACCAGCGCATCGCCTTGGGCGACGGCTTCGGCCAGCGGCTTCGATTTGACGCGCTGGCTGTTGTCCAGCAGCAACGAGCCGAGGCTGGTCTTTTCGCCGCCTTCCACCGCTTCGTGCAACATCGAGACGATAGCGGTGCGCGAGGCGTAGGCTTCGAGATGGCCGCGCTGGCCGCAGCCGCAGAGCCGCCCGCCCGCCCGCACCATGATGTGGCCGATTTCGCCCGCGCTGCCCGATGTGCCGCGATAGCGCACCCCATTCTCCATCAGCGCGCCGCCGATGCCCGTGCCGACAAACACGCAGGCGAACAGGGGAATATCCTTACCCGCCCCGAAGCGGCTTTCGCCGATGGCCGCCACTTCCACGTCGTTGCCCAGGTGGATCGGCACGCCGAAGCGTTCGCGAAGTGGCGCGCCGAGCGCCACATTGGTCAAGCCGCCGCCCAGGTTGGGCGTGGCAAGCAGCACCCCAGTCGCCACATCCACCTGCCCGGCGATGCCGAGGCCGATGCCACTGATCTGGCTCACCACGTCGGCGGGCGCTTCGGCCATGATTTTGACAATCGCCTCGCCAATAGCGGCCACCACCGCATCCGCGCCAAGCGGCGGCGACGGCAGCTTGACGGTGTTGATGATCTGCCCGCTACTGATGTCAATCAGGCCACCCAGGATCTTGGTGCCGCCCACGTCTACGCCGATGGTGTATGGTCCAGCCATGTCGCTTGTCTCCTCCGTGTCGCAGTGAAAAGTTGAAAGTTGAAAGTGAAACGGTCAGCGTGTGTCCGTGGTGTGCGTTGCCCGGTGCCCGTTGCGCTTAAATGGCGGCAATCGCTTGCGCTAGCCGCCCGCGCCAATCGGGGCTGGTCAGGTGCGTCCAGGTGAGCGCGAATTCGCTATGGATCGTGCCGGCGGCGTGTTCGCGCTCGGCCAGATAGTCGGCCAAGCCCGCTGGTATGGGAGACGCATCGTGTTTGCTGTAGCGACCGTGCGTATGCGTTACATAGGTGCGGACGAATCCGGCGGCGACTTCGGCATCGTGCAAGGCACCCAATTGGTCTTGCATCTCAACCACATCGCGGATGAGCACGCCCGCCGCGTCCGGCAGCACTTCGCGGAAGAACTCTAGCGTGTAGCGCAGATATTTGCCGCTGATCCGCAGCGCATGGAGTTGCGGGATGGTGATTTCGTCCATGATCGCCTCGTAGGCGCGCATTGCTTCGTACTGCGTCCAGATAGCCCCGCCGGCCACATGGCGCACTTGGTAGGGTTGGGGCGTATCGCCGTCGAAGCGCGGTGCATCCTGGGGCGTGGAATGCACGAAGGCGCGTAGCTTTTTCTTCAGCCGCCGGTAGTCTGCCGAGTCGAGTAGATCGGCCAGCGCGTGCTGCGCTTTGTCGTGATCGGCGCGCCAACGAGTCAGCAGCCCGTCGAGGTCGGCTTGCTGATCCGGCGGCAGCGCGGCGCGGAACTCCTGGGCATGATCGATCAGCACATCAAGGTCGCGCACCGCTCCCAGCGCATGGGTCAGGTCGCGCACGCCGCGCTGCAGCGGGCCCGCGATGCCGCCGCGCTCATAGGCGCGGAAGATCGGCAACGCGGCGCGCATCCGCCGGGTCGCCACGCGCATATCGTGGATCGACTCTGGGTTGGTATGCACCGGCCCGATCTCTTCGATAGCGTGCAGTCGCTCCACCTGGATGCGTAGCACTTTGCGTCCGGCACGCGCCATCGAATCCGTGCGGGTGAGGCCCGGTAGCGGTTTGGTGGAGGTCGCGGGGGGCGCAGGGTCTGTGCTGGACACATCCGGCGCATCCGGAGCACTCGCAGCGGCGACGGCAGCGGGCGGCGGCTCCTCAACAAGCGGCACCGCCTCAACAACCGGCGCGCTGTTCGCGCCCACAGCGCCACTCGGCGACGTAGCAGGCGACTTCGGCGACCGCTTCCTGGCGGGCTTGGCGGCAGCTGTGGGCAGATCCGTAGCCACGGGCACGGTGAGCTCCAACGGCGGCAGCGTCGGGATGGCGGCATCCGCCGGTTCCGTTGTTGGGGTCGCAGGCGGCGCAGCGGGGACGACCGTCAGCGTGGCGGCGGCCGGCACAGCGGCGGGCAAGCGGGTAGTCGGCGCGTCGTTCCGGGCCACTGCCGGACGCGCCCGCATGGCGCGCTCAAACTTCGACAGGGTTTGTGGGCGCAGGCCGTATTTGTCCATCAGCCAGTCGCTTAACTCCCGCAGATCCCGTTGCCGCCCGTCGGGGCGCAACTCAATTTCCAGCTCATAAAATGGCCTGTCGGCTCCATCCAGCAGCACTTCGTCCAGGCTCCACTCGGCCACCAAGCGCGCCTCATCGGTCACGAGGGCCACGACGCGGGTTTGGGTGAGCCGCACCAGATCGCGCAACGGCTCATGGCCGGCGATCTCTTCGGCCTGAGCGCGCACTTCACCGGGGGGCCAAGTGGCGATGTCGAGACTGGGCACCACGCTCTCCACTTCGCTGCGCCGGTGAATCGCGCCACGCGGCGGGTCGCCGAAACTTTTGAGCGTCAGCAGCAACTTGCCGTCCGCTTCCCGCAGGCGGGCGGCGATGTGTTGCTGAAAAAAGTGCTGCTCGGCGGTGTCCACATAGCGGTCCTGCACCGTTTTGACGGTCGGCTTGCCCAGCCGGTAGGCATCGGGGCGGGGCATCCGGCGCAGTTTGGCGTAGGTGGCCGCATCGGGCACAATAAACTTGGCTTCGCTTTCCATGAGGGACTCCTAAATCTACGGGTCTCCGGCTATAGTCGTTCCGATAATGATCTGGAGAAGCAACTTGCCTCGCCCACTGAGGAGTTTGCACCCGCGCTGTGACGGGATCATCGCCGGTGGTCTCCAGATGAAGCAACTTGCCTCGCCCACTGAGGAGTTTGCACCC
>JALYUO010000399.1 GCA_030853735.1 Chloroflexota bacterium | reverse complement strand
GTACCGGAATAGTGATTCAGTTCCTTCATATACAAGCAGCATGAGTACAACATATTCTAATCGTTCTTTATTATATATTGCATCAATTCTTCTGTAAGTAATCTCCCCTTTTTGAACACGCTCAACAATAGCTTGTATCCATCCATCTGGTTTAAGGAAATAATCTAATGTAGCAGTAGCAGTCCCACTGTTAAGCGTTGTATCCAGAACAAAGTTTTTAGCTCGAAGAATACTCTGTCTCACATGAGATTTACGCACCCTTCGTTCTAGAAGTTCAGAAGATGTAGTTCCAATTGCATCCTGTAGCTCTTTAATTTCGCTAGAACGCCTACTTGTCTGGGCTGCTATTCCACCCATTACTAAACCGAGTCCTAAAATAACGATTTTCAGTGAGTCTTCAGTGCTTAATTTTACTAATTGTGTGAAATCCAACACGCTGATAATAACAGCCGTTACTCCACATAATAGGAAAATCCCACCATCTATGCCAAGTTCCGTATCATCTCAGAAAAGGGGGGCGGTTACGCCGGGGTCAAATTCAGGCTAGCCGCTTTCTGGCGCACCAACTCACCCAAGCGGGGAATCGCCCCTACCCCGCGTAGCCGGTCGCGCACATACGCCGCGAAGTTCACCCCCAACTTGCGTGTGGTCTCCACCAATGTCATATACGTGTCCCACGCCTGCCGCCCCGCCGGCGAGCGCGGCCCAAAGCTCACATCGCGCTTACGCACCCGCACCCGTGCCCCCAACTCCGCCGCGTTGTTGTGCAACGGCAGTTGCGGATACTTCAGGACTAGCAGCAACTCCCGTTCCTTGCCCCGCGTCCGCTCAATCACCGCGTTTAACTCGCGGTACGCCGTCACTGTGTTGAACAAGCGCCGGAACTTCGCCCGCAACCAGCGCGCCCGCGCAGCCTCCGGGGCGGCCTGGTACGCTTGCAATTGCCGGTAATAGCACCAGAACCGCCCCAGGAACCGCGTCAGAATCCCTTGGAAGTAGCCCACCGCGGGCACGAGCTTCTTGTAGTGCCGCCCTTCATGCACCCAACACAGCCCCAATTCAGGACTGATCTGCCGCCACTGCGGCGCATCGTCCACCAGCAGCACCCCCACTGGCCGCCACGCGGTTTGCGCCTGGTACGCCCCTAGCGCTAACCCCTCGCGCAGCAGTTTCGCTTGCCCGAGCGGTAAGCCGCCCCAGGCGGCTGCGGCTAACCGAGTCTCCAGTTCCGTTGCCGTCCAGCTCTGGTCACACGGCCAGTCGGCCAGCAGTGCCCGCCATTTGGCGGCCAGCCCCTGCTCCACCCAGTAGATCTGTACGCGCGCAGTGAGCAAATAGCGCAACGGCTGCTGATCGGTGAGCGCGCTTACGACACTCAGGCGGTCCTTGCCGTCCGTGGTGCGGTAGGCCGTGTAGCAGGGATTCGTTAGCACCTGACAGACACAGTTCTGCCCGGCCACGCGGGTACTGGTATCATCGGCCTGCTGGTAGAAGCTACTGGCTAACCCCGCCGCCAACACCTCACTGCTCTCGGCATGGAAGGGCGCGCCCGCGTCGGTGAGGATATGCGCGAGCTGGCCGCGCGAAATATCCACGCCGCAGTAGCCGAGCAGGCGTTGGAGGGCGGGTTGACTGACGTTGGCCCCGAAGTACTGGCTGAGGACAAAGGCGTGTAGATCGGGACCAAACTGCCCGCCATACCCCGCCGGTAACGGGGCCAGAAAGGTCTGGCCGACGCTGGGGGAGTAGAATTTCTCTTTGCGAAAGCGGATCACGTCGCATTCGACGCGCAGATCTTGCACCAGCACGTCCTCGTAGCCTTTGAATTGGGCATCCGGCGGCAAGGTGGCGCGGTCGCAACGGCAGACTTCCTCGCGGGTGCTGGTCAAGTGCGCCTGTTTGCTGCGCGGCTGGCGTGGGTTGGGCGTGCGGCGTTCGGCTTCGGAGGAGAGCGACGCAGGCGGCAAAGGCGCTTGCGGATTGATATGCGGACGCCCCTGTTCGCCTGTGAGGCGGGCGATTTCGTCGCGCAAGCGCTGGTTCTCCGTGCGGAGTTCTTGGAGGTGGGTCGCTTGGGTGTTGAGCAGGGTCAGCAGCTCCACCACCAGCGCACGCAGGGTGGGGTCGGTAATCGCGGCCGGGTCAACATGGTCCAACATAGCTACAGTATACCAAACTCAGCACCCCGTGTGCTGCCCCCCTTTTTTGACAAGATACCTTTCTGGCGCACCAACTCACCCAAGCGGGGAATCGCCCCTACCCCGCGTAGCCGGTCGCGCACATACGCCGCGAAGTTCACCCCCAACCCCCTCTCCCTTCAGGAGAGGGGGAGGCGCCTAGGGCCGG
>JALYUO010000380.1 GCA_030853735.1 Chloroflexota bacterium | reverse complement strand
CCCCACGAGCGCACAGCCGTGCGCGACTACACCCCGCCGGTGCGGGGATCGGGCCCGCGTAGCAGAACCGCAGGGCGGTAGTCGGACTTTGCCTAAGCCCTGCCGCCCCTCATCCCCCAACCCCCTCTGCCCCGCAGGGGCAGAGGGGGAGTTGCCGGGCCTGCGATTCTACCCAGACGATGCTGTTCTGCGCGCTGCGCTAACGCTCGCGCTGCCCCGCAGAAGCAGCGGGGGTGCGGGGCAGCGGCACGCCAACGTAGCACGCATCTCACGTCACGCTGGTGCTTGCACGCCAAAGGAGAACTGTGCTATAGTACAGCACAGCAACCCCATGGTGATCCGCACAGGAGCCAACCCATGCCGAGCAAGACGGAACTCATCCAGCAACTGCGGCAACAGACCTTTACCGGGCGGCAGGCCGAGATTGAGCAATTCCGTGCTCTCTTGCCGCTCGACCGGCCCAGCCCCGTCTGCGTGCTCATGGTCTACGGCATCGGCGGCATCGGCAAGAGCGAATTGCTGGACCAGTGGGCGCGCGAGGCCAAGGCCGTCAACGTCTGGACGGCGCGCCTCGACCCGCGCGTGCAGGCCAGCAGCTTTGACTTCCTGATGGCGATCTACCAGCAGTTAAAGGCCACGGTGCGCTTCCCTCAGTTTGAGGAAGCCCTAGCCCGCCACCACGCCATCGAAACCCGGCTGCTGAACCGGCCCGATGTGCCGCGTAGCGCGTTGCAGATGTTTGCCAAAGGCGCGCACGCCGCGCTCAAAGGGCTGCCCTTAGTCGGCGAGGTGGCTGCCGCCGTGGTCAGCCCGGAGCAAATCTCGGCCTCGATCAGCCAGATTTACAGCATCGTCGGGCGGCAAGAAGGCGACTTCTGGATGAAGCCCGAAGACGAACTGGGCGAGCGGCTGGTGGCCGACCTGAATGCCTACCAGTTCCAGCACCGCATCCTGCTCATGGTGGATAACTACGAGTGGATCGGCGAGTTTGACGATTGGGTGCGGACGCAACTGGTGGAGAAGTTGGAAGGCCATGTGTTGCTGACCCTGGCCGGGCGGCGGCGCTTGGAGAGCCAGGGCTGGCAGGAGTTGATCCGCCTGGGGCTGATCGCGCAGATCCACCTGCAACCCTTCGCCGCCGGGGAGGCGCAAAGCTATCTCAACAAAAAGGGCTTCACCGACCCGCAAATGGCCCAGGACATGGCCGACTACGCCGACGGCCACCCGCTGGTGCTGGCGCTGCTGGCCGACCTGGGCCAGGGCAGCATGGGCGACCTCGCCCACGCCCCCGAACGCCACCAGATCGTCGGCCAACTGCTGACCCGCATCACGCGCAGTGTGAGCGCCGACCTGAACACCGCGCTGGAAGCCTGCGCCATCTTGCGCTTGGTGGACGAAGACAAACTGGCCTGGATGCTGGGCCAGCCAAACGCCGGCGCGATCTTCGATGCCGTCTGGCACTTCGATTTCGTCAAAACCCGCAGCGGCGGCATCGTCCTACACGAAGCCGTTTGGGACGCGCTCAACCAGGATCTCCAATACCGCAACCCCACCCGCTACTGCGAACTCCAAGCCAAGGCTGCCACCTACTACGAACGTGCCCTAGCTCAACCCAACCCCAAAGATCGTGAGCGCATGGAGCTAGAGCGTTTATACCACCGTATTCGGGCGGATGAGGTTGAGGGAATCAAACTGTTCCAGGAGCAGGCTGAGGATTTGGTGCGCTATCGGCTGGTTAGCGCATTGCGTGCGCTGTTGAGCGATGTGAACGATTACAGCGTGGAAGAGAGGAACAGTCGTTTGTGGCGTGATTATTACAACGCCCGGTTCGCTAATCTACAAGGCTCCACACTGGAATTAGAGGCAGTATATAAGGCCATTAGTGAGGATAATCACGCTGAAGCAAAATTACGAGCCTATGCTTTATGCGACTTAGGAGCTATATGGCAAAGATCATTGCATTTACGACAGTTAGGTGGTGTAGAACGTGTAATCCGAACTGTTGAAGAGAGCAACAATCTTCTGTCAAAGGACGATCCTAAACGTGCTGCAAATTTCCTCTCTTTAAGTGGAGTTTATATACGTTTGGGAGAAATGGATAAAAGTCTTGAGCAACTGGAAGAAGCGCTTACCTTTTATAAAGAGCATGAAGATGTGATGGGCATTGCAAGTACATTTATTGCTTTTGCAGGTTTATATTCGGCAATGGGTAATTGGAAGTATATGTTCAAAGCCAAGAAGTCAGGTCTTGAAATTCTACCTGAACAAGCTAAAACCTCTGCTATTTACGCAGAACTTTTAGGAGCATTAGGAATTGGTTGGGCTTGGGCTGGATTATACAAAGAAGCTGTGCAGAATCTTGAAGAGAGTATACCACTTAGGATAAAAGTAGTTCACCATGATCTAGCAGGTCCTCTTAGAGATTTAGGTTTCACACTAGCAATGCAAGCTAGATATCAGGAGGCGCACCAACGCTTTGAGGAAGCGCGGAACAACCAACAGCTAACCTTGGGCAATGAAGATGGATTGACCTTATGGATTGAAGCCAGCGCATTGTTGAGAGAGGGTAATTCGCAAAAGGCCGAGGAGTATCTGAAACGCAGTTTGGTAGTGCGGGAACAGTTGAGGCAATCTCAACCAGATGAGATGATCTGGCTAGGTATTCTCTACGAGGTGAAACATGATTTCTATCAAAGCGCTGAATATTACCAAAAAGCCTTAGAATCTCGATGGATCAATCGCCACTACTTTGAATGCGGTGCCCTCACCGGCCTCGCCCGCGTCAAGCACGCCCAAGCCGACTATGCCGCGATCCCGGCGCTGCTGGCGGAGGCGGAGGGGTTGGCGCAGCAGTATGAGTACAACGATCATCTGGCCTCGCTGCGGCTGACGCAAGGGGCGCTGGCCTGGGAGGGGCACGCGGCGGATGGCGTGCAGGGGTTTGACGCGGCGCTGGGCTACTATCGGCAGGCGCTGATCTATGCGCTGCGCTTCAACCGCTTCCTGTTGGACGAGGTGCTATGGGGCGGCGGGGTGGCGACCCCCTTGCGCCCGCTGATCCCCACCTGCCTAGCACGCGGAGCCGAGGGCCGGCAGATGCTGACCGCCCTGCGCGACTGGTGGCAGACCGGCAGCAACGACACCGGCACGCCGCGCCCCGACACCATCTCCCCACTGCCCGAAGGCAGCCCCCTGCTAGAGGCCGAACGCCTCGCCCGCGAACGCGAACCCGGCGACGGCAGCGCCCAGCACCCCGTCGTGGCGAAGATCGAGGAAGCCCTGCGGAGTTAAGGCGCACCCCAAGCAGCGTCTTTACCTGCCACCCGTCTCACGGCCCACAGCGCACGGCCCACGGCCCACCGCCGCAGACTACCAGCGCACCCGGCCCTCGCCCTGGCGGCGCGTGACGCGCGTCTCGTCGAGGTGTTCGAGGAAGGGCACGGCGTACTTGCGGCTGGTCTGGAAGCGGTCGCGCAGGTCGCTGACGGCGATGCTGCCGTGCGCGTCAATCGTGGCGAGGACGGCGGCGACCATGCGGGCGTAGGTGGCGCGGTCGTAGTAGAGATCGGGGCCGAACTTGACCAGATCGCCGCGATCCAGCAGCGCGGCCAGCAGTTCGGGATCCACGCCCAGGTCGGCGGGCGCGGGCGGGCTGGTGGGCGCAGCGGCGAAAGCGGTTAGCAGGCGGTCCACGGTCGCCTGTTGCGCGGGCGTGAAGCGCACCGCATGGTCCGGTAGGCGGAACGTGGTGGCATCTTCAGCCAGCACGTCTTCGGCCAGCGCACGGGCAATCGCTGCCTGGAACGTTTTCGGCGGCAGACCCAGGCGGCTTTTCAGTTCCTCTTTGCCCAAGCCTCGGCGCAATGGATGCGCGTCGTGATAGCGGCTCACCGTCGCACGCAGGGTGGCGGTCAGCGTGGCCCAGCCGCCCCGGCTCATCAGCAGGGTCGTCGGCAGCAGCGGCGCATCGGGCGCGGGCGGCCCCAAGCGCAGCACGTCGCCGGCGGCCAGGGCGGTGT
>JALYUO010000356.1 GCA_030853735.1 Chloroflexota bacterium | reverse complement strand
AGTTGAAGGTCTACCCCGCCCCTATGTTGAGCGGACTGTCGCAGACTGTGGGAGCGGCCTCCTGGCCGCGCTAGACTACCCTTAGCACGCAGATCGGGACCATAGGTGCGTAGATCGGGGTAGGACCAGCCCCATCGCGGCCAGGAGGCCGCTCCCACAGTCTGCGACAGTCCGCTCAACATAGGGGCGGGGTAGACCTTCAACTGCGCCACCATTCGGGGGATCGCTGCCACGGGGAACCGGTAGGCTCTGCATCGGTAGGGTATCAGCTATTCGGGTATTCGTTCCGTATTCGGGGCCGGCCTGAACACTTGCGCGGGAGCGCGGCCTTGACCTGCCGGCTGGGTTGTGATAGGATACTCCTGCTGTATGTCATTTGCCATACAACCACCCCAACGTTGGAGAACCCTCATGACCGATCCCCAGCCCGGAGAATCGCGAATGGACGACCCCGCCGCTGCTGTGCCGAGTGTCTGGGATGACCAGATGCGGCAATTGCGCGATTTGTTTCCGACGGCATTTCATGGCGACACGCTGGACGTGCCGGCGTTGGTTGCGGCGCTGGGTGGGATGGGCGAGGGGCCGGCGCGCGAACGCTATGCTTTCACCTTTGCCGGGCAACAACAGGCCCGCCTGACGCTGCAACAGCCGCCGGAAGGCATCCTGGTGCCGGTGGCGGAGCAATCGGTATTGCCTGATAGCCTGGGCAATTTCGTGATCGAGGGCGACAACCTCGAAGTGCTGAAACTGCTCTATCAGGCGTATGCCCGCCGCGTGAAGCTGATCTATATTGACCCGCCCTATAACACCGGCAATGATTTTGTCTACCCCGATAACTTTGCCGAGCCGATGGCCCAGTACCAGCGGCTGACCGGCCAACGCGCCGCCGATAACACGCTGACCACCAGCGAGAGCGACCGCCCGGTGAACGGCCACCGCCATTCCAACTGGATGCGGATGCTCTACCCGCGCCTGTTCCTGGCCCGCCAACTGTTGCGCGACGACGGCGTGATCTTTGTCAGCATTGACGACAACGAAGTGCATAACTTACGCCTGTTGCTGAACGAGGTGTTTGGCGAGGAGAACTTTGTTACGACAATTGCTTGGCAGAAAAAATACTCACCGCAAAACGATGCAACTTATTTTTCTACAATGCACGACTACATTGTTGTCTATGCTAGGCAAATTAAGGCGAACAAAAGCAGCAAAGTTGGATGGGATTTAACACTCCCTCCACGTACTGAAGGACAAAATGCCCGTTATACCAACCCCGATAATGATGAGCGTGGGGTATGGAAGCCTAGCGACCTTTCAGCAAAAACCTATTCTGCTGAATATGATTATCCTATCACAACACCAACCGGTCGTATTGTCAATCCACCTCGAGGACGTAGCTGGTCTATGCCGCAGGTGAATTTTGACGCTCTAGTTGCCGATAACCGTATTTGGTTTGGTGAAAGCGGTAACAATGTTCCAAGTGTAAAGTTGTTTCTCTCTGATGTGCAGCAAGGTATCGTGCCAAAAACGTGGTGGACTCGTGATGTTTATGGTGATAATCAGGAAGCCAAGCAAGAGATGAACGCGCTGCTTGAAGGGCTGGATGTAGTCTTCGATACACCTAAGCCTGTACGCCTACTAAAGTCCATTGTGCGCTTGGGAACCTCTATAAGCGACGGTGACATTGTCCTAGACTTCTTCGCCGGATCGGGTACGACGGCGCAGGCGGTGCTGGAACTGAACCGCGAGGACGGCGGCAACCGGCGCTTCATCCTGGTGCAACTGCCGGAGCCGACCGGCAAGAGCGACTATCCCACTATTGCCGCGATCACCCAAGAGCGGGTGCGCCGGGCCATTGACAAGATCCAGCGCGAAGCCGCCGGCCGCTTGCCGCTCGACGGCGGTGCCGACGGGGGCGGCCCGGCGCTGGGATTCACGGCTTTCAAGCTGGTTCCTTCGCCGTTCAAACGCTGGCGCAATGTCACCGACCCCGCGCAATACGCCCGCCAGTTAGCTCTGCACGTTGACACCTTGCATCCCGACCACCGCGACCTGGACCTGTTGTGGGCGCTGGCCTGGCGCGAAGGCTATGGCCTCCGCACTCAGATCGAACCGCTGCCCGGCGGCGTGGCTCAACAGCTGTATCGCGTTCACGATCCCGACAAAGATCAAGCCTTTGTGGCCTGCCTCGATGAGCCGGTGCCGGCGGATGTGCTGCGGGCGGGGCTGCCGGCGGGGGTGGGGCTGTTTGTCTGCCTAGACCGGGCGCTGGACGATACGCTGGCGGCGAACCTGAAGCTGCAATGCCATGATATGAACTGCCGGCTCAAAACCGTCTAAGCCGGCCCGGAGACCTGCCGATGGAGTTCCAGTTCGACCCAAATCAGGCGTATCAGCTGGCCGCGATCCAGGCTGTGGTGGACCTGTTTGCGGGCCAGACCGATCTGCGGCTAGACAACCGGCCCGTGGTAGATGCCGCCGCCGGCGTGGTTGCGGTCGCCAATCGCCTGCTGCTGGACTCCGGCAGCCTCCTAGCGAACCTCCAAGCGGTGCAAACGCGCAACGGCTTGCCCGCCGGCCCCGAGCTGCTGGGGATCACCGAGACGGTAGATAGCGGCCACGGCCCGCAACCCTTTTTCTTCCCTAACTATTCGGTGGAAATGGAGACCGGCACCGGCAAAACCTATTGCTATCTGCGGACCGTTTTGCAGCTGCACCAGCAATACGGCTATCGCAAGTTCATCATCGTCGTGCCCTCAGTCGCGGTGCGCGAAGGCGTGCTGAAATCGCTGGCAATCACCGAACGGCATTTGTTGGGGCTATACAGCAACCCGGCCTATAATTACTATCCGTATGATTCGGGCAATCTGGCCCGGCTGGGCAGTTTCGCCGCGTCGCCGGGCATCGAGATCCTGGTGATGACGCTGGATTCCTTCAACAAGTCCTCTAACGTCCTCAACCGGGGCACGGAAACGATGCCCTATCCGCTGCGTCACCTGCAAGCCAGCCGCCCCATCCTGATCTTAGACGAACCGCAAAACATGGAAAGCGCGATCAGCAAGCAAGCGTTAGCCGGCCTGACCCCGCTGTTCGCCTTGCGCTACTCGGCCACCCACCGCGACCCCTATAACGCGG
Organism: Chloroflexota bacterium; assembly: GCA_030853735.1. Lineage (GTDB taxonomy): Bacteria > Chloroflexota > Chloroflexia > QHBQ01 > JAICKM01 > JAICKM01. Next base: position 9,497 of record JALYUO010000356.1, on the reverse strand, counting down.
TTTATCGGCTGACTCCGTATCAAGCCTATCGTGACGGACTGGTGAAAAAGATCGAGGTGGCTTCGGTCCTGCGCGAAACCGATGCCAACCGGCCCTATCTGCGCTTGGTCAGCGTCGAGTCCACCTCGCGCACCATTACTGCCCATCTGGCGCTCTATAAGCGGCTGACCGGCGGGCGGGTCAAAGAAACCACCGTGAAAGTGGGGGTCAATGACGATCTGGCGATCAAGGCGGATAACCCGCTTTACGCCGACTATCGGGTGGGCGTGATCAACCGCGGCTACGGCGCGGCGGGCGGTAACTCGGTGCGCTTTACCAACGGCGTGGAGTTGCGCGAAGGACAGCCGCTCGGTGCAGACCGCGAACGGGTTATGGAGCGCCAGATCCGCTACGCCGTCGAAGAACATTTCCGTAAGCAAGCGGCTTATCGGGCCAAAGGGATTAAAGTGCTGACCCTGTTTTTCATTGATCGGGTTGCTAGTTACACCGACGAGGAGGGGCCGATCCGTCAGATGTTCTTGCGCGCTTTCAGTGAACTGGTGGCGGATCATCCCGAATGGCCGCACCGCGATGTAGCACAGGTCCATAACGGCTATTTTGCCAAAACGCGCAAAGGCGGTAGCGATCAATTCGTGGACTCGTCGGGCGACAGTAAAGAAGACAACGATGCCTACCGTCTGATTATGCAGGATAAAGAGCGGCTGCTGGCATTTACCGAGCCGACGGCTTTCCTGTTCAGCCATTCCGCCCTGCGCGAAGGCTGGGATAACCCGAATGTCTTTCAGATTTGCACCTTGAATCAGACCACGTCGGAGACCAAGAAACGGCAAGAGATCGGGCGCGGGATGCGTCTCGCGGTAGACACTACGGGTGCCCGGCTCACCGAAGCCGACTATAACGTGCTGACGGTCGTTGCCAATGAGTCCTATGAGAGCTATGTGGCCGGGCTACAGCGCGAAATTGAGAGCGAATATGGCCCGGACGGCACCCCGCCCCCGCCGACCAATGCGGCCGCCCGCACCCCTAACCAAGCCACGCGGCGCGATAGCCTGTATTACAGCCCGGAGTTCCAAGCGTTGTGGCAACGCATCAGCCGCAAAACGCGCTATGCCGTGCAGATCGATACGGACCGGCTCATTGCCGATGTGCTGCGTGATTTAGCGACCGAAGAAGCGAACATTCATGGCGTGCGGATCCAGGTGCGGCGCGCAGCGGTGCAGGTCGGCACCAGCGACACGTTGACGACGATGGTGACCGGCAGTACGCAAGATGAAGAACTCACGATTCACTATGACTTGCCGAACCTCATCGAAATAATGACGAACCTGCTAGAATATACGACCCCACCGATCTTGCTGACGCGCAACACGCTGCTACGGATCTGTGATCGGGCGACCCCGCAGCTACAGGCGGCGGCGCTGACCAATCCCTACGAATTCGCCGCCACCGTCGTGCGGCTCGCCAAGCAGAAACTCGCCGAGCAGTTGGTGGCGGGCGTGCAATATACCCCAGTAGACGAATGGTATGATCAAAGCCTCATTGAACCGCAGCTGCTGTTAGCGGTCGGTAAGCCGTATAGCCAAAGCCCGTTGCCCACCGGCATCGGCACCGGTCGCTGTCTGTATGATAAGACCACCTGCGATTCGGGGGTAGAAGTCAAGTTCGCCGCCAAGCTAGAGCAAAACAACTGTGTGCGGCTGTACGTGAAGCTGCCGGCGCGCTTCAAGGTTGCCACCCCCGTCGGCAACTATAACCCCGACTGGGCCATTGTCTTCGAGCCGCACAATGGGCATGGCGAGTCCCAGCAAGCCCTGCTCTACTTGGTGCGCGAAACCAAAGACACAACCGATATTAACACCCTACCGGAAGAGCAACGCTGGAAGGTGCAGTGCGGCGCAGCCCACTTTCGCGCCGCGCTACACGTAGATTATCGCGTCGTTACCGATGAAAGCGAATTGCCCGACGAAGGCTGGTCCGGCGGGCTTCCTCTGCCTCCCTAACTTCGCTCCTAGCGCGGGCGATGATCCAGCGCCCACTGCATGGCCCAGATCGCTTGGGGGCGCATATAGAGTTGGGCGCGAAAGTTGCCGTGGTCGTCCCAGGCTTCGGGTGTGCGGAACCAGTAGCCTTTCGTTTCGTAGGTGACGTGATAGACCCCGTAGGCGGTGGCCCAGGCGGCGGCATCCATGTGCTGGTGCAGCAGGAAGCCCGCGAGGCCGTAGCTGGTGCCGGTCCACACCTCTTGCGACTGTAGATTACTGCGGTCCACCTGTCCGTTGGGGCGCATCCCGTTCACCGCGCCCATCTGCCCGTCGGCGAAGCCCTGCACATTCAGCCGGTAGATCGTCGCCAGCATGGACTGCGTGTGTGCGGCGGGCACAATGGCCGGCAGGCCCGTCACATCGGCATACCACTGTCCGGCCAGCCCATCAGCCATCACGCTGTCGGCATAGCCGTGCTTGCCGGTATCATAGTTGTAGTAGCTGCCGTTCCAAAGTGCCGTCTCGTAGCGCGGCTGGGCCTGCGCCAACCAGGCGCGGTACTGCGCGGCGGCGGCGGGCGCGTTCTCCACATCGGCCATGGCGGCGGCGGCTTCCAGCGCGGCCAGCCAAAGACCGCCGCAGTAGGCGCTCACCCCTTGCATGGTCCAGGTGTCGTAGGTTTGGTCGGGGAAGCCGGTGTTTTCGGGGATGCCGTCGCCGTCGCGGTCCAGCGTTTTGAGGTAGGCCAGCGCCTGCTGCACGGCGGGCCAACTGGCAGTCAGGAACGCACGGTCGCCGGTGGCGATGTAGTCACGGTAGACCAGCAGCACATACTTGCTGTTGAGGTCTTTCCAGTCGTTCACATCCTGATACTTATAGGCATTGATTAGAGTCCAGGGCGCTTCGCCGGGCATTCCCACGTCATGCGGCGCGGCCCCGGCGATCTTGCGGACGGCGGCCCGCCGATGCGCGGCATCCTGGGTCTGATATGCCTCGCTGTCTGCTTGGGGGATGGTGTGGGCGAATTCGATCATCTCGGCCTTCTCCAGCTCCGGCCAGAGCATGAGCAGGGCGAACGAGCCATAGAAGCGCACATCAAGCGTCGAATAGAACGGGTAGTCAAAACATTCCAGGTAGGAGAAGCGATGCGGGCTGGGCGTGGGATCACCCGGTCGCCCGTTCTCCCAGATCGTGCCGCCGTCTACTAGATAGTAGAGTTCGTTGAACAGCGCGGTTTTGTACCAGAGGGGTGTGCCCGTGGCGGCAAGATAGGGCGCTTGCCAGGCTTCCAGCGCCGCCGCCCAGGTCGCCGCTTGCTCCAGGCCCGTGCGAGCGATGGCCCAGGCGTTGTGGCCGCCAGTGCCGAACCATTCGGTGTAGCGGCGATACCATTGCTCAGTGTGCCCCGGCGTGCCAAACTCCATTAGCGGCAGATCCCAGGCCAGCACAAAGCGGATGGTGCGACTTTGCCCCGGCGCAAGATGGACTGCCGCCGCCACTGCCCCGCCGATAGGCCGACCAACGCGCGCTGGGCTGGGGTCGTCGGTGTCCGGCAGTTGGCCGTTCGCGGCCCACGGTTGCCAGACCTCCGCGCCGTCGCCGCCCGTCTCGAAACGGCTGAGGGCGCTCAGTTGCACGCCGTCACCGCCTTGCGCGGCGATCACAAACTGGCCGTCGGATGCTTCCGTTACCGCCTCGGCGCTGCGCGCGGGGTTGCGGCCCATGACCACGCCAAGCAGGGGCGCGCCGCTGAGGGTGTCACGCCGGATCGTGTTGCTGTTGCCCGCCATGCCGCGATTCGTGTCCCAGCCTAACGGGTTTTCCCAGGTGAACAACAGGCTCACATCGGCGGGCGTGGCCGCGTCGTTGGTCACGGTCCACTCAAACAGCGCCACTGGATAGCTGCTTTCGCGGTAGTTGCCGGGGATGACCGGTGAAAACTGGCGGCTTTGCAGCGTCACTCCGGCGGCGGCGGGGTCGTAGCCATACCAAGCGAAGGGATAGAGCGCCGCGTAGGTGCCGCCCGTCGCCGGATAGCTCCAATCCCAAGCCGACAGCGCGCGACCGGTCTTGCCGGGCAGCAGCACCCGTGCGGTCGGCTCCTGCCCTGGCCGCGCCACGCGCACACTGAACGCATCGGCCCAGACCGGGTTCATGCGATTTTCACCGGGGGCCAAATGCCAGCGCGCGAACTCGCCGCGATAGCTGCGCCCAATGCTGCCCGCGCCCAGCCCACCCAACGGGGCACCCTGCCACGCGCCGTCATCGCCGTTGGGTGGCCCTGGTTCCTTGTTGCGGCCCGGCTGGTCCAGCGGCAAGCCAATGGTGCGTCGCCAAGCGGCCGCCGGGACGTTGCGTAGCAGGCTAGGAGCTACTTCGGCAGTGGCAGTCATCGCGGAGGTTCCTCCAAAAGGGGTGCCGTCTCCCGGCGCTGCAGGAGACGGTGTGATGGTTATAGGCCGATGTGAGGTGCCGATCTGTTGCCACAGCAAGCCCAGTACAGCGACTCCTAGCACCAGCGGGACCAGGATGCGGCGCAGCCGGATCATTCGACAGCGGCCTGGGCCAGAGGACGATGGCCGGCCTGCGCGGCCGGCAACTCGCGATACCACTGGCCGCTGGCTTTGATCGTGCGTTCCTGCGTGGCAAAGTCTACCCGCACGATGCCAAAGCGCTGATTATAGCCATGGCCCCACTCAAAGTTGTCGAGCAAGGACCAGACGAAATAGCCCTTTAGCGGCACCCCCGCGGCGCGCGCCTGCCCGGCGGCGGCGATATAGCCCTGCAGATAGGCCCGGCGGCGGTCGTCGTTGATGCTGCAGTCGGCTTCCACGCTGTCGGGGAAGGCCGCGCCGTTCTCGGTGATGTAATAGGCGGGCATGGGGTAGTCACGGTGTAGCCGTTCGAGCAGCACGCGCAAGCCGTCAGGATACACTTCCCAGCCCATCGTGGTGTATTCGCCTTCCGGCTGCACCATCTCCGTCCGCAGCATGGGCGAAGTAGGGGCATCTTTTACCACCGAGCGGAAATAGTTATTTATGCCGAGAAAGTCGAGCGGCGTGTGGATGATCGCCAGATCGCCGGCTTGCACCGGCAGCGCGGCCTCGCCCAACTCCATCACTATGTCGGCGGGGTAGCTACCGCGCAACAGGGGATCGAGGAACAGGCGGTTGCTGATGCCCTCCGAGCGCACGGCGGCGGCCTGGTCTGCCGGCGAGTCGCCGGCCGGGTAGGCGGCGTTGAGGTTGAGCGTGATGCCGACCTTGGCCCCCGCCACGGCGGCCCGGATGCGCGGCACGGCTAGGCCATGCCCCAGCAGCAGGTGGTGGGTGACGCGCAGGGCCGTCGGCAGGTCGCGCAGGCCGGGCGCGTGTTCGCCGAACAGGTTGCCGACGAATGCCGCGACCCAGGGTTCGTTGTGCGTGATCCAGCCGCTCACGCGGTCGCCCAGCCGCCGCGCCACGATTTCGGCATAGTCGGCAAAGGCCGCCGCCGTGTCGCGGTTGGCCCAGCCGCCGTTGTCTTGCAACGCCTGCGGCAGATCCCAGTGGTAGAGCGTCACCCACGGTTGGATGCCCGCCGCCAGCAGGCCGTCGGTCAGCTTATCGTAAAAATCCAGCCCGGCCTCGTTGACCGCCCCGCGCCCGGTGGGCAAGATACGGGTCCAGGAAATCGAGTAGCGATAAGCCGCCAGACCGAGTTCCTGCATCAAGGCAATATCCTGCGGCCAACGATGATAGTGGTCGCAGGCTACGTCGCCGGTGTCACCGTTGGCGACTTTGCCGGGCGTATGGCTGAAGCGATCCCAGATGCTCTCGCCTTTGCCGTCCTCCTGCCATGCCCCCTCGATCTGATAGGAGGCGGTCGCTGCCCCCCAGAGAAAATCAGCCGGCCATGTGCCCGCCGTGTCACTTGTCATTACAGAGACTCCTTGGCTAACTAAAGGTTATTTATCCACCCCGGTCAGCACTACGCCCTGCATAAACTGGCGCTGGGCGAGGAAGAACAGCACGGCGGGCAGCAGGATCGTCATCACCGCCGTCGCCATCGCCCGGCCTGGATATTGGCTAAAGGTGCCGACGAACTTGGCGATACCTACCGAAATCGGGTACAGGTCTTCTTTGCCCACCAGATACACCAGCGGGGCAAAGTAATCGTTCCAGGTGAAAAAGAAATGGAACAATGTGACGGCGGTGATCGCCGGGATGGCCTGGGGAATAATCACCCGGATCAGCGTTTGCAGCGGGTTGGCTCCATCTAGCATCGCCGCCTCGTCCAATTCTTTGGGGATCGCCATGAAATACTGGCGCAGCAAGAACACGTCGTAGGCATTAGCGAAAAAGGCGGGCACCAGCAACGGTAGCCAACTCCCGGTCCAGCCCAGCTTGGCGAACAGGATATACAGCGGGATGATCGTCGCTTGCGGCGGCAAGACAATGGTCGAGATCAGGATGACAAACAGCACGTTTTTGCCGGGAATCTTGAAGCGCGCAAAGCCGTAGGCCACCAGGATGCACGAAATCAGCGTGCCGATGGTGCTGATCACGGCGATCAGCAGCGTGTTGCGGAACAAGATCGGGAATTGCACCTGATCCCAGGCGGTAGTGAAGTTCTCCGTGGTCGGCGCGAACTGATACACCGGGTCCAACGTGCGATAACGGCCCTTCCAGTTGAAGATCCCTTTATCGGCATGAGCCGGATCGATAAAGTCGCTGTCTTCGCGGTAGCCGTGGACCAGCGCCCATTGCTGCAGCCCGTTGGCGGTCGGCACGTTATACAGCGGCAAGTCCTTGCCTTGATAAGAGAAAGTCGCGGCGGCGGCGGGCATCAGGGGCGCGTGCTGGGCCGCAAGCTGGGTATCTTGCTTAAACGCTGTGGTCATCATATAGCCAATTGGCATCAAGAACACCAGCATGATCGCCAACCCCAGCAGGGTGACCAGGGCGCTAGTGGCCCCACGGCGTAGCAGCCCGCTGCGGCGCGCTGCGCTCTCGCTCACGGCGGTGGGTACTTGTGATTGCGTTACTGTTGCCATCGATCCCTCACTTTCGTCGAAACGCCTAGCCGTTTCCCTGTTCACGATCCCATCAGGTGCGTTGCTTCCCCTAGGTGTCGCTACCCGCGTAGTAGACGATGCGCTGCCCGAAGGCAAACATCGTCGCCGTCAAGATCATCACGATGACGAACAGCAGCAACGCTAGGGTCGAAGCATAGCCCATGTCGTTGAAGACAAACGCCTGGCGGTAGAAGTGTAAGTTGTAGAACAGCGTAGCCCCTTGCGGATCGCCGTTGCGTCCGCCGATGAGCATGGCTGCGACGAAAAACTGGAGGGAATTGATCAGGCCCAGCGTAACATTATAGAAAATAACCGGGGAAATCATGGGAATGGTGACGCGGAAGAAGCGTTGCACCCCGTTGGCCCCGTCAATGGTCGCCGCCTCGTAAATGTCGGTTGGCACCCCTTGTAGCCCGGCCAGCAGGATGAGCATCCCGTTGCCCACCGCCCACACACTCAGGATGTTGAGGGCAAAGCCGGCCCAGTTAGGGTCGCTCAACCAGCGCGGCCCGTCAATGCCGAAGACTTTGAGGCCGAGATTGATCCAACCCGATTGCGCGTTGAGTACGCCCTGGAATACCATGACTCCCGCGACCACCGGAATAATGGTCGGCAGGAAAAACAGCGTGCGAAACAGGTTGGCCCCCAGCAAATGTTTGGAGTTGACCAGCACCGCGAAGCTCAACGGAACGATCAGGCCCACCGGGATGGCTATCGCCGCAAATTTAAGCGTCACGCCCATCGCTTGTCCCAGCAACGGATCTTTGAACAGGCGCGCATAGTTATCCAGGCCCACCATGTTGAAATTACCCAGAGCAAACTCTTTGGTCGCACTGTAATCCGTAAACGATAGGAAGACCGTTGAGACAATCGGCAAGAGCTGGAAGACGATGAAGCCGATAAACCAGGGAGTTAGGAAGAGGAGTCCCCACATCGCCCGTTGCCGGGTGAGCGGCATCGCTGTCCGTTTGGGGCGCGATCCCATGACTCCCGCAGAGGCGAGATCGGTAGTCGCCATGGCTGTAGCACCTCGGATCTTTCCAGCCCTGTCCCGCCTGGAGGCCAAGCGGGACAGGGCGCAAAAGCAGGGCGGTTCGGCGCCTGCTATTTGGTCGGCGTGGGCGCAGCAGCAAAGACATCGCTCAACTGACCCTGGAACTTGGTGATTTCTTGGTCCATGTTCAGGCCCGGTGTCTGATCCATGAAGGTGCGGAACTTGTTGAACAGATCATTGGCCTTGATCAGGTTGGGCAGATAGGACTCGTGGTTGGGGAGATCCGGGTACTTGAGCATCTCTTCGGCCACGCTCCAGTCCACCTTGTTCGGTGCGACGCGGGCATCAAAGGCTTTGAAGAAGGCCGGGCGATCTTCGATTTTGGCCGGTAGGCCGCCGTAGATTTGCTCCAGATCCTGGTCCACGACCATCGCGGTCAGCACTTTGAAGGCCGCTTTCTGGTTCTTGCTCTGCTTCATGATGGCGAAGGTATCGCCGTGCAGCTTGGCGGTGATCTTGCCGTTGATGGTCGGCTCGATTGCGAGATCCCAGCTCATCTTCTGGATGTCGAAGCAGCAGGTGAACCAGGTATGGGTGTCGGCCATGGCGATATTGCCCGACTTGAAGCCGGCCCCCTTGGCGAGCAGGTCGCTTTGCAGATAGTCGTAGTTCGGCGAGAAGTGATATTTCCAGACGCTGTCATAATACCACTTCCAGGCGGCGATCCAGTTGTCGGGGATCTTGGCGACCGCCGGGTTGGCTTGGTCGTAGGGTAGGCCACCACCGAAGAGGGTGGCAACCCCACGCGCGTCGGTGGATTGCTCGTAGAAGCCGAACTGCTTGATATTCTTGGCATCGAAGGCTGCATTGGTTGCGTCGTTGCCGGCGGCATCCACCGTCAGCTTCTCGGCTAGTTGGCTGAAGGTGTCGAGGTTCCAGTCTTTGCCCTGATACTGCTCGCCGACTTTGTGCGGCGGGTAGGGCAGTTTGGCCTCATCGAACAGGGTTTTGTTATAATAGATCATGCTGGGGAAGAGCGCGAACGGGATGCCCACCAGCACGCCCTCATCTTTGGTGAAGTCGATCAGCGCCGGGTCGTATTTGCTCAGATCGAAGTTGGCGTCTTTCGCCAACTGGCCGACATCGGCCCAGGAACCCTGGAAGCTGGCGCGCCCGGCCTTGCCGACGGGACCGACAATATCCGGCCCGTTGCCGGCGGCGAGTTGCGCTTTCAGCGTGTCATACGATTCGGGGTTGTGGACCACTTGCAGGCTGACGCACGCCTCGGTCTGCGACTTGTTGTACTTGTCGGCCCAGGCTTTTTCCTTCGGGATCACGTCGGCATCGGCTCCGGCTCCCAAGCCGACATACCAGTTCAACTTGACCGCGCCGGCGGCGCAGCCTTCACCGCCGGCGACAAAGGTGGGCACGATAGCCATCGCCGCCGGCACGGCCGTCGCGGTGG
>JALYUO010000313.1 GCA_030853735.1 Chloroflexota bacterium | reverse complement strand
TCGGCCCCGGCTCCAGCCCGCGTAGGCGGGCTTCGTAGCGGTAGCAGCGAGTTCCAGTCGCCCCGGCCCCCGCTGTTACCAAGGGGGCAAAGTTGACTCCGCAGGCGACCGTGCCCTATACTGAGGCTGTCTTTTGCTAACCGACGATGTAGCGGCCGGCCGCTGATGGAAACTGGAGGAAGCGCGAGCATGAATGATAACCGTGGCAAGACCGTCGTAAGCCTGCTGGTGACGTTGGGGCTGCTTTTCGCGTTTGGCTTGGGCGCACTTAGCACCTATGTGTTGCTGCCGAGCCAGCCGAGTGTGCGTCCGAACGATAGTGGGTCCGGCGACCTGCCGACCGCCGTGGGTAGCGCCCAAACGCCGGCCGCCAGTGGTGCGCCGGCCCGCGCCACGCCGCAAAATCTGAATGATCAGATGAAGAACTTTTATGATGTGCTGGATTTGATCAATAAAGAATCGTATTATCGGCCTGCCGATCAGCAGAAGTTGGTCTATGGCGCGATTCAGGGCATGATGGGGGCGGTGGGCGACGACTACACGCGCTTTGAGACCCCGCAACAGGCATCCGACACTAACCAGCAAATGGCCGGCGAGACCTTCGGCGGCGTGGGGTTGTATGTCGAGACGGTAGATAGTCTGCCTACCGTGGCCGGGCCGATCCCCAATACGCCCGCCGCCCGTGCCGGGTTGCGCGCCCACGACATCCTCGCTAAAGTGGATGGGCGCGACATCACCAAACTGCCGCTGGACGCGGTGGTGCAGTTGATCCGCGGGCCGGAGGGCAGCAAGGTTCGCTTGACTATTGTGCGGAGCGGGCAACCCGCGCCCTTTGATGTGGAACTGACCCGTGCGATCATCAATGTGCCGCAGGTGGCGACCGAGATCCGCCCTGATGGGGTGGTCGTGCTGACGGTCAGCATCTTCGGTGAAAAGACCACCGAGCAGTTGGATGCCGGTATCCGCCAAGCGAAAGACAAGCAGGCAAAGGGAATCATCTTGGACCTGCGGAACAACGGCGGCGGCTTTGTCACCGATGCCCAGCAGATGATCGGGCGCTTCATTTCGCCGGAAATGGGCAAAAAGTTCAACGATGTGGCGCTCTACTACTCCTATTCCCGTGACGGCAGCAACGAAAAGGCCCAGCAGATTGTCCGCGACGGCGAGACGGCCTATGACCTGCCGTTGGTGGTGCTGGTCAACGGCGGCACGGCCAGCGCGTCGGAGATCACGTCGGGCGCACTGTCCGACTATGGGCGGGCCATCCTGATCGGCGAACAGACTTTCGGCAAAGGGTCGGTGCAGAATGTGCATCAACTGCCCGACGGCTCCAGCGCGCGCATCACCATCGCCCACTGGCTGTCGCCGGCCAAGCACGACATCAACCCGCGCCCCACGCCCACCGCCATACCGAGCGCGACCGCGACCGCGTTGCCCACGCTGACCCCCACGCCGGCGGTCAGCCAGACGGCGCTGCCGCCGGGCATCACGCCCACCGCCGTGCCGCCGCCGGTGAAGCGCGACCGCGGCATCACGCCCGACATTGAGCTGATCCGCACCGACGAAGACTTCAGCAAGGGCCGCGATCCGCAGTTGGACCGCGCCGTGCAATATCTACTGACGGGCAAGTAATCTGGGATACGGAATGTGGATTGCGGATTGCGGAATGACGACGAGTTCTGAGTTCTGAGTTCTGAGTTCTGAGTTCTGAATTGACGGTGCTTGGGCAGCTATAGCCGCGTACCCTGCACCCGTCACCATTCCGCATTCCGCGACCCGTAGTTGGACCGCGCCGTGTAATACCCGCTAACGGGCAAGTAATCTGGATTGCGAATGGTGACGGGTTCTGAGTTCTGAGTTCTGAGTTCTAAATTGACGGCGCTTGGGCAGCTATAGACACCCTACCCTGCACCCCGTACCCTGCACCCGTCACCGTTCCGCAATCCGCAATCCGCATTCCGCATTACGAAAGGGTAGCATGACACCCGAACGATATAGCGTGTTGAAATGGGGGGCGCTGTTGGGCGGCCCGTTGGCGGTGCTGGAAACGCTGTTGGCGTTGCTGGCTTTTCAGGCGCACAACGCGGCGGATATGGCGACCGCCAACTGCTTGGGCACGCCCTTAGAGATCGTGCTGCCGCTGATTGCCGGCCTGCTGGCGGGGCGCGAGACCGGCAATCGGATACGCGGCTTGCAGGCGGGGCTGCTGGTGGGCGCGATTGTCGCCGCCGCCAATATGCTCACCGAACTGCTAGTTCCCGGTGTATTGACCATTGGCAGCGACGGCACACCCGTACTGACAACCATGGAACTGGTGGGTGGGACACTGATCACGCGTTTGCTCACGTTGGGTTGGGGGGCGTGGGGCGGCTGGCTGGGCGGGCGCTTGGGTATGGCGCTGCCGCCGCAAAAACCACCGCAGAAGCCGCCTGGTCGTCCGTGAGCCGTTAGCGGTGGGCGGTGGGCCGTGAGCCGTGGGCCGTGAGCGGTGG
>JALYUO010000301.1 GCA_030853735.1 Chloroflexota bacterium | reverse complement strand
GGATGGCCCCGACAAAGCCTTTGAGCGCCTGGCGTTCGCCCAGCACGCCGGCGATGCGGTCGCCGGTGATGATGCGCGCCAGCCGCCCGCCGACCAGTTCGAGGTCGCCGTAGACGGCTTTTTCTTCGAGCGCCTCAACCACGACGATGGTGCCGCGTTCCGCCGGGATCTGGGTGCCGAGGGTGACGCTGGCCGGCAGTTCCAGCCGCCGCGTGACCGATGCAATCTTGTCCAATGTCAGGTTCATGCTCCTACTCCTCTGCGTTGGGCCATCCGCATGGGATTGGCCGGCTGGGGGCTGCGGGCTGGGCGAACAGTGACCAGCCGAGGCAGTCCAGAGTGCTTGCAGAAGGCGGCAGCATCGGCACCTCACCAAGCGCACTTGCGCGGTGGGCAGGGGTGCTCGCTAGGCAACAAAAAACCCCCGTCCCAACCGAAGGGACGAGAGCCAGGCTCCCGCGGTACCACCCTTACTTGTCACATTTTTGGCCTGTGACCGCTCGTGGTTGTTACTTGCGTGGGCACCACCCACTCCCATCCTACTTGCGCGTCCTTGCGCTTTCTTCGGCAGACCACTCAGTGGCGGGGTTCCGCGGGGCGGGCTTGGCGGGCTTGCACTCTCCCCGCTTCGCTGTAAGTCCCTGCTGCGCGTACTGTTCCACGTCAACGTGGGCGTGCGGCCGGAGCCGCTATTCACTTAAGAGAGACTATAGCATAGTTGCCCCGCCGTTGTCAACCCCCAGCGCTGGGGCAACTGTTCAGCCTGCCTTGTGTGTCCCCCTATTCGGGTATTCGCGCCGTATTCGGGGACGGCCTGCGCGAGAGGAGCGGCGGCGGGCAACCACGCAGACACCGACTGAACAGCGGTCCGGGGTGCGGTGTTGATCGGCGGACGCGCATCTGCTATAATTCAACAGGTCCACAGACAACAAGCGTAGTTGGGATATAACTATTCAGCCTGTTAGCTAAAAGGGATCGGTCATTCTTCGCTGCGCTCAGAATCCGACCTTACCCCGATCTAGCTGTGAGTAGTGGTTCGCGGCGCTGCCTTACAGCGCGGTCACGCTGGATTCTGAGCGCAGCGAAGAATGACAGGATTCCCCTCCTGCCAAACATACCTGAATAGTTACATGGGGACGACGTGACCGCCGGTGGCTGCGTGGTGTGCTGCCGGGCGTTGCCGGCTTTAGGCGATTGGGCGCTTATCCAACTCGGTGCGCTGGGCGGCTGGCCCCGCCGGCTGCATTGATTGGCTCGAAGGAAGCACTGCTATGCTACTGCACTCCCTGATTGGGGCGTGGCGCAACGCGCCCGGTCGCCTCGGTGTGTTCGCGTTGTTGCTGGGGCTGGCCCTGCTGGGGCTGGCCGTCTGGCCGGGCCAGGCGGCGGCCGCGGCGCATCGCCCGTTGCCTGTGGCCGCGCCGGCGGATACGACAACCGTGACCCCTACGCCGACCAGCGGCCCCTGCTTGGTCTATAACTATACGGTCAGCGAGGGTACGCCGATTTCCGGCACGCTCGACATCGGCAACCATTGCGACGACTGTAACACACTGGTCGCCTTACCCTTCCCCATTTCGCTCTATGGGCAGTCGTTTGCCAGCGCCTTTGTCGGCTCCAATGGCGTGTTTGAGTTCACGACGAATGACATATCGTACATCAATTCGTGTTTGCCGGCCCCGCTCTTCGATCATATAATTCTGCCTTACTGGGATGATCTGTATACGACCAATCCTAACTACGGCATCTTCACCGCCGTAACGGGCGTGGCTCCGCAGCGCACGTTTATTGTCGAATGGCGCGCCCAGCGGTTGGCGGACAGCTTGCCGGTCAACTTTGAACTCTTGTTCCCGGAAGGTGGCTCCAATAGTTTCAGCGTCGTCTACAGTGCGGTGGGAGACGGGGGTTCGAGTGCCACCATCGGGGTGCAAGACAATCAAGGCCAGTTCACCCAGGTGATCTGCAACAGCGCAGTTGTGAGCCCCGGTCAGCAGTACACCTTCACGCAGGCCGCCTGTAACACGGCCACGCCGACGGTTACCGCCACGCCGTCGAATACGCCCACGCGCACCAGTACCGCCACGCCGTCGAATACGCCCACGAATACCAGTATTGTCGCGCCGTCGAATACCCCCACGCGCACCAATACCGCGACGTTCACCCCGCCGGCCGTTGCTACCGTCACTGCGTCGCCTACCAACACGGCCATCCCGCCGAGCGCGACCCCCCTGCCCAGCAACATCTGGATTGCGCGTGCGCCCTATCCGATCCCGATCCGCGACGAGGCGCTTGTCGCGCAAGGTGGGTTGCTGTACAGCTTCGGCGGCAGCAGCACCGCCGGCGGGGTAACAAACGCCTACCGCTACGATCCCAGTAGCGACGGGTGGACCCCGCTTGCGCCGCTGCCGGAGTCGTTGCTGGCCCTGAGTGCAGTGAGCGACGGGACGTATATCTATCTGCTCAACGGCGGTATGTTTTCCAACCGTCTGTACCGCTACACGCCCAGCACAAACAGCTATATGGCGCTGGCCGCTGCGCCGACCGGCACCGTGGCCCAGGTGGCGGCCTATCTGAACGGCATGATCTATCGTATCGCCGGCCAGACGCAACCCGCGCCGGCGGGAACCATGAGTGTGGATGCGTATACCATAGCGACCAACACCTGGGCAAGCGCGCCGGCCTATCCGCAGGCCGCGTATTATCTCATGGCGACGACGCTGAACGGGATGATCTATGGCGCGGGCGGGGCCGGTGCGTCCGATCTGGCGAAAATCTATCACTTGCAATTGGGCAGCAACAGTTGGGACGATAACAGTGTGCCCGACCTACCCGCGACCCGCTGGGGTGCGGCTTCGGGCGTGCTGGGCGGCAAATGGCTCTTGGCGGGCGGCAATGCCGACGGCACGGTTACGACGAGTGCGTTGATCTGGGATCCGACGACCAACAGCGGCTGGCAGCCCTTGCCGGCCATGATCGCGCCGCGCGTGCGCTTGGGTGGGGCGGCGCTGGGCTTCAACTTCTATGCGGTGGGGGGGCAAAACCCGGTCACGAATAGCCCGTCAAGCGATACGCAAGAGTTTATCGCGCCGTGTTCGTTTAGTTTCACCGATGTGCAGACGAGTGACTATTTCGCGGTGGCGGTGCAGTACCTGGCTTGCCGCAACGTGATCAGCGGCTATAGCGACGGCACGTTCCGGCCCAGCAGCCAAACCACGCGGGCGCAGTTGGCAAAGATTATTGTCGGCGGCGAGGGCTGGGCGATCAACACGACCGGTGGGCCGCATTTCACCGATGTGCCGGCCGGCAATGTCTTCTATCCTTTTATCGAGACGGCGCTCAACCACGGCATCATTAGTGGCTATAATTGCGGCGGGGTCAACCCGCAGACCGGCGCAAGTGAACCGTGTGATGGGGCCGGCCATCCCTACTACCGGCTTTCTAACAACGTCACGCGCGGCCAGTTGAGCAAGATCATCGTCGGCGCGCAGGGCTGGGCGCTGGACACCACCGGCGGGCCGCACTTCACCGATGTACCCACCACTAGCATCTTCTACCCGTTCATCGAGACGGCCATCAACCACCACATCGTGAGCGGTTATAGCGACGGCACCTTCCGGTCCGCTAACCCCGCCACGCGCGGGCAGATCGCCAAAATCGTCTACTTGGCCCTGACGGGCGGGTTGGACAGCAAAGGGAGGTAGTTGTGTTACAGCATGAAACCGTGACTCTGAACGGCACCCCGATCCACTACGTGCGGGACGGCGCGGGGCCGACGATCCTGTTCCTGCATGGCTTCCCCGAGTTCTGGTACGCTTGGCAGGAGCAACTGGCGGCCTTCGCCGGCGATCATCAGGTGGTGGCTCCCGATCTGCGCGGCTATAACCTGTCGGGCAAGCCCGCCGAAGTCGCGGCCTACGCCATTCCCGAACTGGTTGCTGATGTGCGCGGCTTGCTGGATCAGGTCAGCCCCGGTCGGCCCGCCGTGCTGGTCGGCCACGACTGGGGGGCAGTGACCGCCTGGGCGTTCGCTATGCGCCACCCCGACTATCTTTCCCATCTGGTGATCATCAATGCGCCGCACCCGGCGATCTTGGCCCGCGAAATGGCGACGAACCCGGCCCAACAGGCGGCGATGGGCTATATGGCCCGCTTGCTACAGCCGGGAGCCGCCGAGGGGTTGCGGGCCGGGGATTTCGCCTTTTTGTCCAACGTTGTGTTCGGCGGCGCGGCCCGCCCAGAGGCGTTCAGCGCCGCCGATCAGGCGGCCTACCGCACGGCCTGGGGGCAACCGGGCGCGTTGGAAGCGATGCTCAACTACTACCGCGCCAATCCGCTGGGCACCCCACCGGCCGGCGCACCGCCCACCGTGCCCCTGATCCAGGTGCCAACTCTGGTCTTGTGGGGGGACAAGGATGCGGTGTTCCTGCCCGGCACGCTCAACGGCCTGGATGCCTTAGTGCCCGGCGTGCAGGTGCAGCACATTGCCAACGGCACCCACTGGGTTGTCCACGAGGAAGGGGCGACGATCACTGCGGCCATCCGCGCCTTTATCACGCCCTAGCGCGATGCAGACCGCCTGTTAGCCGTTTTCGTAAGCGCGGGCGACCTGGCCTTGGATCTCGGCCATGCGCCCGGTGGAGAGGAAGACCACGCGCTCACAGATGTTGGTGATGCGGTCGGCAATGCGCTCCAGATTGTGCGCGGCCCACAGCAGGTGCGTGGCGCGGTTGATGGTGCCGGGGTCGGCCATCATAAAGGTCAGCAGTTCGCGGTACACTTGGTCGTACAGTTGGTCCACTTCGTCGTCGCGGTAGGCGATTTCGTAGGCTTTTTGCGCGTCGGCAGTCACGAAAGCATCTAGCGCGGCGGTGAGCATCTCGCCGCAAATCTCGGCCATGCGCGGGATGTCGATCAGCGGCTTGAGCGGTGGCTCATTGCCGGTGAGAATGGTGATGCGGGCGTTGCCGGCGGCGTGATCGGCCATGCGTTCCAGGTCGGTGATGATGTTGAGTGCTGCCGCCAAGCGCCGCAGATCGGTCGCCATCGGCGCTTGGGTCGCAATGAGCAGCAGGCATTGATCCTCGATGCGGAAGCGTTCTTCGTTGATGCGCGCATCGTCGGCAATGATCTCGCTCGCCAAGCGCAAGTCGCGCGTCTTCATGGCCATGGTGGATCGTTGGATCGCCTGATGCACCATGCTGCCCATGACCAAGACGCTGTCTTGTAGATCACTCAGGCTACGCTGAAAGGTTTCACGGCCCATGGGGGTCTCCTTCGCACGGATCGCTCCACAGCAGCGGGGCGGGTCCGTTTAGCGGCGTTGCCGCCGGTTTAGCCGATGCGGCCGGTGATGTAGGCTTCGGTGCGCGCATCTTGCGGGTTGGTGAAAATCTGGCGCGTCGGCCCCACTTCCACCAGTTCGCCGGCGCGGTCGGGGCGCACCATAAATACGCCGGTAGTGTCGGAGACGCGCGCGGCTTGCTGCATATTGTGTGTCACCACAACAATCGTGTACTGCTGCTTCAGTTGCAACATCAGTTCCTCGATTTTGAGGGTGGCGATGGGGTCCAGTGCGCTGGCCGGTTCGTCCATCAGCACGATCTCCGGTTCCACGGCCACGGCGCGGGCCAGGCAGAGGCGTTGCTGTTGGCCGCCGGAGAGCGCGGTGGCTGGTTGGTGCAGCTTGTCTTTCACTTCGTCCCACAGGGCGGCTTGCTGTAGGCTGCGTTCGACCCGCTCGGCGATCATGTTTTTGGGCGCGCCCTGAATCCGTAGGCCGGAGGCCACGTTCTCGAAGATGGACTTGGTGGGGAACGGGTTGGCTTTCTGGAAGACCATGCCGATATGGCGGCGGATCAAGACCGGGTTGATGCCCGGCTCGTAAATGCTCTGGCCCTCAAACAGCACTTCGCCTTCGGCGCGCGCACCGGGGATCACCTCGTGCATCCGGTTGAGGCAACGCAAGAAGGTGGATTTGCCGCAGCCGGAGGGACCGATCAGCGCGGTGATCTGGCGCGGCGCGATCTGGATGTTAATCCCCAGGAGCGCCCGAAAGCTGCCGTACCACGCCTGGAGGTCTTTGACCGCCAGGGCGGGTGCTTCGGTGCTAGGGACGCTTGCTTCGCCGGCGGCGTTGACGGTCAGGGGGCGTAAAAACGGCGTACCGTCGGCCTCTTTGCGAACCGTTGTCTGTTCCACTTCCGTCTGGGTCACGGGATTCTCCAATCTAGCGCCCCGCCCGGCGACTGGTCGCCACACGCGCGAGAATACTGGTTATCAAGATCATCAGGGTCAGGACGACCGCCCCGCCCCAGGACTCGCGCCGCCAGACTTCGTAGGGTTGGCCGGCATAGAAAAACACTTTGAGCGTCAGGGCATCTACCGGTTGGGTGATGCCGGTGTTCCATTGATTGTTGCCGAGGGCGGTGAACAGCAGGGGAGCCGTTTCGCCGGCGGCGCGGGCCATCGCCAGCAGCCCGCCGGTGACGATGCCGGGCAAGGCGGCGGGCAGGGCATAGCGCATGATAGTTTTCCACATCGGCGCGCCGAGGGCCAGCGCGGCTTCGCGCACCGAACCGGGCACCAAGCGCAACATCTCTTCGGTGGTGCGGATTAAGATCGGCAGCATGACGAGGGCCAGCGCGATGCCGCCCGCCAGCATCGAAAAGCTCCGCATCGGCAAGACGACCAGCGCATAGACAAACACACCAATGGTAATCGAAGGCACGCCGCTCAACACGTCGGTGGCGAAGCGCAGCAGCGTGTTATAGCGGCTGCCGCCAAACTCCGCAATGTAGATGCCGGCTCCCACGCCCAGTGGCACGCTGATCAGCGAGGCGATGCCCAGCAACTGCACGGTGCCGACAATCGAGTTTGCCACGCCCTGGTGCGGATCGTCCGCCGGCCCCGGCAGCTTGGTGAAAAAGTCTACGTTCAACGCGGGCACGCCCTGCACAAAAACCCAGGTCAAGACGGCTAGCAGCGGGATCAGTGTGGCCGCGACCGCGAAGTAGACTAGCCCCAGCATCACGCTGCTCCGCAGGCGGCGGGCCTGGAAGTTGGCCGGGCCACGCCGCAGATCGCGGGCGACTGGCGTGCCCGGCAGCGGTTGGGCTTGTGTCGCCATTGTTAAATCCTCCCTGCGCCTTGCGACTTGCCGGCGCGCGACACCAGCAAGCGCGCTACGGCATTGACGGCCAGACTAATGACCAACAGAATCAAGGCCAATTCGATCAGCGAGGACTTTTGCAGGCCGGCTTGGGCTTCGGCAAACTGGTTCGCCAGCACGCTGGCGAGGGTATCACCGAACTTGAACAGCGACGGTGTGATCTGGCCGCGATTGCCGATCAGCATGGTGACGGCCATCGTTTCGCCTAGCGCACGACCCAGGCCCAGGATCATCGCGCCCAGGATGCCGGTGCGGGCGTAGGGCAGGACAGCGCGACTGATGACTTCCCAGCGCGTGGCCCCCAGGCCGATCATGGCTTCGCGTTGGCTGGCCGGCACGGTCAGGATCACGTCGCGGCTGACGGCGGCGACAATGGGCAGCACCATAATGGTCAGCACCAGCGAGGCGGTGAGAATGGAGGGGCCATAGAACGTGCCGGAGAAAAACGGCGTGAAACCGAAGGCCGCTTTCAGGCCCGGCACCACGTTGCTTTTCAGAAACGGCCCCAGGATGAAAATGCCCCACACGCCGTAGACCACGCTGGGAATGGCGGCCAGCAGTTCGACCAGGAAGGACAGCGGGGTGCGAATCCAGCCCGGCGCAATTTCGGCCAGAAAGATCGCCGTGCCGAGTCCGATGAAGCCGGCCAGCAATAAGGCGATCAGCGAGGTAATGACGGTGCCGTAGATAAACGGCAGCGCGCCAAAGACCAGGTGAACGGGATCCCAGACTTGGCCGATCAGGAAGCCTAAGCCGAACTGGTTCAGGCTTTGCCGCGATTCCCAGGTCATGTTGATCAGCATGGCGATGACCACAATGATCACACTGGTTGCCAGGATCAGGGCCACGCGACGGAAGGCCGGATCGCCGGTGGCCCCACGCCCCGTGTCTTGTGCCGGGAGCCTGCCCGGCGTGCTCATGACCGCCATATTTGCTCCTGCGGAGCGCGGTCGGCGTAGGTACGCCGACCGCACTCGCTTACTCTATTTCGTGATGACCGGCGCGCCGTTGAAGGTGATGCTGTGCAATTCCGCTTCGATCTTCTTGCTCAGGTCGGTGGCGGGGCGGGCATAGAGCAGATCCTTCGCCATGTCTTCGCCCTCATGCTCCGACCACCAGAGGAAATCGCCGAGCGCCTGGGCGCGGGCCGCGTCCTTGATGTTGTTCATGTCCTTGTAGACCAGCAGGTAGGTGAACCCGGCGATGGGCCACGCGGCGGGGTCGGCTGAGTTGACGATGGAGATGCGGAAGTCCTCCGGCACGGTGATGCCGTTGGCGGCGGCGACGGTGGATTCGACCGTGGCCTCAACCGTCTGCCCGGCCTGGTTTTTCATCTTGGCGTAGGCGATTTTGTTCTGCACGGCGTAGGCCAACTCGACATAACCGATGCTGCCGTCGGTCTGCTGGACCGCGCCGGCCACGCCGGGGTTGCCTTTGCCGCCCAGGCCCACCGGCCAGTTGACCGTGGTGCCCGCGCCGACTTTGGTCTTCCAGTCGGGGCTGACCGCGCTCAGGTAGTTGGTGAAGATGTTGGTGGTGCCTGATCCGTCGGAGCGGTGGACCACGGCGATGTCGCCCGTGGGCAGGGTGACACCGGGGTTCAGCGCGGCGATCTTGGCATCGTTCCAGGTGGAGATGTCGCCGTTGAAGATGCCGGCGACGGTTGCGCCGTCGAGGATCAGGGGGGCGGTCACGCTTTTGAGGTTATAGGCCAGCACGACGGCCCCGGCGACGGTCGGGATATGGAGCAGGCCGGGCGCTTTGCTCATCTGGTCGTCGGTCAACGCGGCATCGGAGCCGGCGAAGTCTACGGTCTTGGCGGTGACGGCGTTGATGCCGCCGCCGGAGCCGATGGGCTGATAGTTGAAGGCGACATTCTTGTTGACGGTGGTGCTGTACTGCTGGAACCATTTGCTGTAGATGGGCACCGGGAAGGTCGCCCCGGCTCCGTTAATCAGCACCGAGCCGCTGCCCACCTTGACGGCGGTGTTGGTGGGGGCGGGGGCACCGGCAGCAGCGGTGGGGGTCATGGCTCCGCCCATCATGGCGGTGGGGGTCATGGCTCCGCCCATCATGGCGGTGGCTGGGGCCGTGGTGGGCGGGACCGCCGTGGTGGCATCCCCGCCACAGGCCGAGAGCAAGAGACTGGCGGCAGTGAAGCCGGTCAGGGTTGCCCATTGTGCGCGATGTGTGATCGTAAAACGCATTGTTGCCTCATCTCCTTGTAGCAAGTCCAAAGTATCTCCCGTATATTATGGGCTACGGTCTTTAAGAGAGCATTAGCAGAATGTTAATGGCGTGTTAATAACCGTGCTGCACTGCTTGGTCAGGGGGCGCGGGCAGCGGGGCCAGCTGCGCTGGGCACCCGGCCCCACGCGCGGGCGGCGATCAGTCCGCGGTCGGGACTGGTGCGGAGAAAATAGAGCAAGGCAACGGCGGTGGCCGCGTTGGTCGCCAGCGGGATCTCTTGTGTGTCGCAGACTTGGACCACGCCGGCGAAACTCGGCTCGTAGGCGCTGGAGCCGCTGGGGTCGCGGAAGAAGATCACGGCTTGCAGCCCGTGTTCTTCGGCCAAGCGGCGCACCTGCTGATCGCCGCCGGCTAGGCCGTGTTCCAGCAGCCGGATCGTGAGCGGGGTGCGCTTTTGCAGCAGGCTGCCGGTGCCGCGTGTTGCCACCAACTGGAAGCCGCGCAGTTCGGCCAGATGGTCGAGCGCGAAATCGGCCAGGGCTTCTTTGCGGCGGTCATGGGCGATGAGCGCCAAGCGGATGGTTGAGTTCATGGGGTCTCTCCTCTACTGTTCGGGTTGAGTATAGCAGCTTGTTGTTAGGGTGCTATTAGCAAAAGATTAACAAAACGGTCGGCAAGGGGTAGAATGAGGCGCGTAAGTTCTGCATTGCGGCCTGTTATTTTTACCCCTCTATATATAATGACATCGGGGAGGGGGGTTAGAGGACATGGAAAATTTTAGGGCTTATATTAGGCATAATTTTTGCGATCTGGGCGACGCGAGCGGTGAAAAAAGGGCCAATTTTCACTCATTATTAAACGCACTATGCTTTTCAGGGGCTGTGACAGGGGTGCGTTGGCGTTTGTGGGCTTTCTGAACTGCGCGTATCCGTCGAGGGATGTAGTAGTTATCCGTCGAAGGGCGGATAAACTGCCGGGCTTCGGATGGATGCGTAGATGGGACTTTGGGCGGATTTATGCTTTCTACCTTCTCGTAAGCTGTTGATCCACGAAGGATCACGAAGACGCGGTTGATCCGCGAAGGGCCGCGAAGAAGCGCGAAGAACGATGAAACGCTAGTGAATCAGATAATAATCTGGAGTAGCGATTGGCTCCGCCCCCTGAATTGAGGAGTTTGCACCCCCAGGTGCGAACTCCGAGGGCGGCGCGTCGGTCGCACCTGGGGGTGCGACCTCCTCTTTCCTAAGCTCTAGATTATTATCTGATTTACAATAGAAGAATTGGACAGGATGCCTGCTGGTTGTTGCAGGGTGGTTAAGACGGATTTGGGGCGCAGGGTCGCAAGTCCGCTTGTTTCGAGCTATCCTAAACTGGT
>JALYUO010000284.1 GCA_030853735.1 Chloroflexota bacterium | reverse complement strand
GTGAGAAAGACCTCGGCGGCGGCGGCGACTTCGGCGGGCCGGACCGGGCGTTCGACGGTGGGGATGCCCTGCGCCGCCGCCAACTCCACCAACACGGCGCGCGTGATGCCGGGCAGACAGCCCGATTCCAGCGACGGCGTGATCAGCCGGTCGCCGGCCACCAGAAACAGGTTGGCGACACTGACCCCGACCACCGCGCCGGTGGTGTTGCCCAGCAGCGCCTCATCCGCGCCCAGCCGCGCCGCCGCTTGGCGGGCCAGGATGTTGTCGCCATAATTCAGGGTCTTGCAGCGCGTGAGCGGCGACCATTCGTTGCGCGGTGGGCCGACCGTCGCCAGCGCCAGCAGTTCGGGTACCTGCACGCTGCCGAAAACACAGACGCGACCCAGGTCGTTCCGCAGCAGGTCTACGATCATCACGTTTTCGGCGCGGTCTTTGGCGCTGGCCGCTAACTCGGCGGCCAGCCGGCGGTCCTCTGCCGGGGTCGCCCCACGCGGGCGGGTGCCTTTGATCGGTTGCGTCTCCACCGCGTAGCCATCGCTCTGGAGAAAGCGTTCGGGCGAGGCGCTGACCAACGCGCCGCCCGGCCACGGCATATAGGCGGCAAACGGCGCGGGATTGGCCGCCCGCAAGCGACGGTAGACGGTCCACGGATCGTCGGGGCAGGGCACGCCGAATCGCTGCGTGAGGTTGGCTTGGTAGATGTCGCCTGCCCAGATATAATCGCGCACCCGCTGCACCGCCGCCGCATAGCTTGCGGGGCCGAAATTACGGGCCACGGCAGCGGCAGGCACCCGCGCGGCGGCCGGCGGCAAGGGGGTGGCGGTTTGGGCGGCAGCCAGCGTAGCGCGCCATGCGGCGATATCGGTGGCGGTGCCGGTGGCGATGACGGTGTCCGTCGCATGGTCCACCGTCAGCGTGGCGGCATAGAGTCCGAGCAGGCAGTCGGGCAAGCCCAGCGGATCGGGCCGGCGCGGCAGGCGCGGCTCCACCCAACCGCGCAGCCCATAGCCCCAGTAGCCCGCCAGCCCTGCCGCGAACGGCGTATCGTCCACCGGCGCTGCTGCCGGGCGGTAATGGGCCGGCAACGCCGCCAGCACCACGAACGGATCGCCGGCCCAGCAGCGGGTCACAGCCGTCTCCGTTACGTGCAGGAAGGTCTGACCGGCGCGGTGCCAGACCAGCAACAGCGGCGCACCGGTCAGAAACGAATAGCGCGCTGCCGGGCCGGCGGTCACGCTCTCCAACAGCAGCCGGTAGGAACCCCCACCGACCAGCGCGTAGAGGCGCTCCGGTGTAGCCGCACCCAGCGGCCCGCGCCACGCAACTGCCAGGGTGGGGAATGGCGGGGCCAGGACCAGCAGATCAGCAGGCATAGCAACCGGCTGGGCGGCGGCTTCCCAGTGCGCCAGGGGCGTGTCCATCTAGGGGTGAGCCTGGATAAACGCCGCCGTCGCCGCCCAGACCTGCTCACGGTCGTAGTCCACCGTGATGCCGTGGAAGCTGCGGTGCAACACGGCCAAACGCTTTTCGTGGGCAGCGATATGGCTATAGATGTACATTGAGTTCATCGAGGGCACGATATGATCACGGCGGGCGTAGAGGATCAGCGTCGGGGCGGCCACGCGCGGCAGCCCAGCGCGCACCTGGGCCAGCAGATCGATCAGGGTTAGCGCGGTCGTTACCGGCACGCGGTCATAGGTCAGATCGCGGGCGCGTGCGGCAGGGTCGGCGATGTCGCTGAAGCCTTTACGCAAATAGGGCAGCGATTCGCCCACCCAGCCTAGCGGCACACGCAAGAGCGGCGGAATCCAGATCACCGCGCTCATCAGGATGATGCCGGCATAGGCCAACGGATCGCGGGCGGCCAGGGCCAGGGTGAGCGCGCCGCCCAGCGAATGGCCCGCAATGAACAGGCGACGGCAACCATGTGCGCGCAACGCCGCCAGCCCCGCATCGGCCGAGGCCAACCAGTCGGGCCAGGTCTTGCCGCGCAACTGTTCCGGTGTGGTGCCGTGGCCGGCCAGCAGCGGCGCAGCCACGGTTAGCCCCTGCGCGGCCAGCGCCACGCCCATATCGCGCATCGTGGCCGGCGACGACGACAGGCCATGCAGCAACAGGCAGCCTGTCGCGCCGCCGGGCAGGAAGAACGGCTCCGTGCCCGGCATAAGCAACGGGCGTGTGGCCGGACGCGCGGGCAGCGGTGGCCCCACGCCTAGCGGCCCGCGTAGTTGGGCGCTTCTTTGGTCAGCACAATATCGTGCGGGTGGCTTTCGCGCAGGCCCGCGCCACTGATGCGGATGAAGCGCGTATGCTCCTGGAAATCGGTAATATTCGGCGCGCCGACATAGCCCATGCCCGCCCGCAAGCCGCCGATCAGTTGATAGACTAGCGTACCCAGCGGCCCCTTGTATTGCACGCGGCCCTCGATGCCCTCCGGCACCAACTTTTCCACCCCGTCCAGGTCTTGCTGGCCGTAGCGGTCGCGGCTTGATGCCCGTTGTTTCATCGCCCCCAGCGACCCCATGCCGCGATATTCCTTGAAGCGTTCGCCCTGGTAGAGGATCACATCGCCGGGGCTTTCGTCCACGCCGGCCAGCAGCGAGCCGATCATTACCGTATCGCCCCCGGCGGCAATGGCTTTCGCCACGTCGCCGCTGTATTGGATACCGCCGTCGGCGATCACCGGAATGTCGTGTGCGCGGGCGACTTGGGCCACGTCCCAGACGGCGGTGATCTGCGGCATCCCCGCGCCCGACACCACGCGCGTGGTGCAGATCGATCCCGGTCCCATGCCCACTTTCAGCCCATCGGCTCCCGCCTCAATCAACGCCTCAGCCCCGGCGCGCGTGGCGATATTGCCCGCGATCACGGCGATTTTGTGACTCTGTTTGATGCGGCGCACCGCGTCGATCACGCCCTTCGTGTGGCCGTGCGCGGTGTCCACGAAGATCACGTCCACGCCCGCTTCGATCAGCGTGGTCGCCCGGCTGTAGCCGTCGTCGCCCACCCCCACCGCTGCGCCACACAGCAAGCGCCCGCGATCATCATAAGTCGCCAACGGGAATTGCTGCTTTTTCTGGATGTCTTTGACCGTGATCAGCCCGGTGACGCGGCCGGTTTCGTCCACCACCGGCAATTTCTCGACTTTGTAGCGGCGCAGGATCTCGCGCGCTTGTTCGAGCGTGGTGCCCGGCGGCACGGTGTAGAGCGGCGCGTGCGTCATCCAGACGCTCACTGGCTGGTCCAGGTCGCCCGCTTCCGCGAAGCGGATGTCGCGGTTGGTGAGGATGCCCACCAGCCGCGTATCCTGCACAATCGGCACGCCCGAAATATGGTAGCGCGCCATCAGATCGAGCGCGTCGCGCACGGTGCGGTCCGGTTCCAGGCAAATGGGGTCCACGATCATGCCCGCCTGCGACCGCTTCACCTTGTCCACTTCGCCCGCCTGATCGGCCACCGACATATTGCGGTGGATCACGCCCAGACCGCCCTCACGGGCCAACGCAATTGCCATGCGCGCCTCGGTCACCGTATCCATCGCCGCCGACAGCAGCGGAATGTTCAGCCGAATGTCGCGCGTCAGGCGCGTGTGGGTCGAAATGTATTCCGGTGTAGGCAGCACTTCCGAATAGGCCGGCACCAGCAGCACATCATCAAAGGTCAGCCCCTGCCAGCCAAACTTTTCCTCTTCCGACAACATTTGCGCCTTCTCCGTTCTTGTTGCTACCACTTTAGCAGCATTCTCTAGCCAAAACCACGCCGGAACCACAACCGCCTAAGCAACAGCAACCCTTCGACAGCCTATAAAATACGCTTCGCGCTCCTTCGCGCTTCTTCGCGGATCAAAAACCGTATGCTTCGCGCCCCTTCGCGGCCCTTCGCGGATCAAAAACCGCCTAGGCCGCTCGTGCCGGGCCGGCCATACGGCGGTGCAGATCATCAATGCGCGCCCGCAACACCTGAATGTCATGCCCTTTCCACGGCGAAGTGGGGTCGGTCAGCACCTGTTGTTTGCGAAAGGCCAGTTCGGTCGCCAACTGCTGGAGCCGGCCCAGCCGGCGGAACGCGCCCCAGCCCTCGCGAGTGAGCGTGTCCATGCGCGCCAGCCAGCGCCGGCGCGCCGAAATCAACATCTGGTACTCGCCGGGGCTGAAGCGCCCCACCGCCACTTCTTCGCGCAGATGCGTTTCAATCCAGCGCCGTTCGCGCGTCCCGGCGATCAGCGCCACCACCAGCAAGACGCTGATGCCCGCCCAATCGGTGAACAGGCTGATGCCACAGCCGAGCAAGGCCGCGCCCTCGCCGGCAATTTCACCCACGCTGACCAGAGTGTTGTGCAGGCTGTGGAAGCCGATAGCCCCAGCCAAGCCGAGCAGCGGCAAGCCAATGCGCGAACGCACGCCGGGATTGGCGCGCAGATAGCCTAATGTCGCGCCGGTGATGCTAGTGAAAAAGGCATGATTGAGGCCGAACAGACCGGAGCGCAGGAACCAACCCGTAATCACACCGTTGAGATCGGGTTGTAGGCCGGGGGCGTAACCGTCGGGGAAAGCGAACCGGAAGCCGTAGACCACGTTTTCGACCACCGAAAAGCCGAGGCCGACCAACGCGCCATAGAGAATGCCGTCCAGTACGTCGTCAAACTCGTGCCGGTAGGCCAGGAACAGCACGAGCAGGATGATGCCCTTCGTGCCCTCTTCGACGATGGGCGCAACCACCGAACCCTGGCTGAAATCGCCCACCACGCCTGCGTCGGCGAAGGGGATGCCCAGCACGATCTCAAAGATCAGCGCCAGCAGGATGGCCGGGGTCGCGCCCCAGACAAAGGCCAGCGCGGCCAGACCGAGCGGCTCTTTTTCGTAGCGGTCGAGCCACCAGATGATCAGGATATAGATCAGCGCGGGGGCCAGGGCTAGGCCGCCAATCAGCGCCAACAGGGCCAACAAATTCATCGCCGCCGGGCTGCCTCCCTCCATATACTATCCACTGGGCAGGTGCCCGGCTTAACGCCCATTGTACCTGATAGCTAGAGCAGCGGCAAGCCGCCGACCTCTCCCCCCCTCCCCC
Source organism: Chloroflexota bacterium (assembly GCA_030853735.1). Lineage (GTDB taxonomy): Bacteria > Chloroflexota > Chloroflexia > QHBQ01 > JAICKM01 > JAICKM01. Next base: position 317 of record JALYUO010000284.1, on the reverse strand, counting down.
TCCCCCTTCAGGGGGGGGGGAGTCGCGCTGGTTAGGAGCGGGCGCGGGGAGTGCGGTTGAGTTACCGCCGCAAGGGGCAGACGCAGCCGGGGAAGAAGGCGTTCCTGATGAACTTGGCCGTCTGGCCGCGCGTGACGTTGGCCCCCGGCTGGAAGCAGGGTGCGCCGCCCGGACAGTGGCCCGCGTCGGTGTAGCCGCCCACGATGCCCCGGCAGGTCAGGCAGCGAATGTTGTCATAGAAGGTGCTGCCCACGGCCACGTCCGTGAACTGAATCGGGCAGGGGGTAGCCGTCCCCGCCGGCGGGGTCGCGGTGCGC
>JALYUO010000253.1 GCA_030853735.1 Chloroflexota bacterium | reverse complement strand
CGATCCGGCGCAGCGTCTCGACCACCGGGGCGCGGCTGCCGCAGTCGGCGGAGGAAGCGGCTGCCTGGGTGGAGCGGCTGCGCCCGTTCGTGGCGGCGGGCGTGACCCACTTCATGCTCGATTTCGGCCCAGTGGCCGATCCTGACCTGATCCGACGCTTTGCCGATGGGGTGATCGCGCCGCTCAACACCGGGGCCGGCGGCTGATGCTGCTGCTGCGCCCGCCGACCGCGCCGCAAATCCGCCGCTTCCTGGCCGTGCAACGTGCCTTGCCGTTCTCCTACCCTGCCGTCGGCGCATCGCGCACCCAGCCGCCGCCCGGCCAAGTGGTAGACCACAATCGCATCCGCCTGGGCAGTGGCCCGGCCTGCTGGGACCGCGCCGTGGCGGCGCTGCGCCGCTGGGAGATGTTCCGCCTGGGCTGGGTGGCGATCTTCACGCCCCACGCCCCCATTCGCCCTGGCGTGACCGTTGCGGTCGTCAGCCGGCAGTTCCAGTTCTGGACGCTGAACGCCTGCCGCATCGTTTATACCCTGGACGAGACCGCCCCCATCCGGCGCTACGGCTTCGCCTACGGCACCCTGCCGGAGCATCTGGAAAGCGGCGAGGAACGCTTCACCGTCGAACAGCACCCCGACGGCGCAGTATGGTACGACATCCTGGCTTTCTCGCGCCCCCACCACCCCCTAGCCGTGGCGGGCTTCCCCGTCGTGCGTCTCTACCAGCGCCGCTTCGCTCAGGACTCCAAGCGCGCCATGCTGCGGGCGGTCGCGGGCGTGTGATATAATCGGCAGCAACGGGTAGGAACAAGTTACGCTGATCGCACAAAGACGGAGACCCAAATTGCCCACAACTACACGCGCCATAGAGGTCCACTGTGACCAGGACGTGCTTCATGTGCGTCTCTCTGATGGGCGAGAAATTGCGGTGCCCCTGGAGTGGTTCCCGCGCCTGCGCGATGCGACCCCGGAACAACGCGCCGACTGGCGCTTGATCGGGCGAGGAGTGGGTATTCATTGGGAAGCACTAGACGAGGATCTTTCGGTGGCCGGCCTGCTCCGTGTTTAGAAGCGGGTTGGATCTACAGCGCCGCCACTTGTGGCCGATTGCCGCGCTGGCGCTGATCTGGATCTTCCAGAGCATGGCGACCATCGAGCCGTTCGACTTCTGGTGGAATGTCGCCAGTGGACGCTGGATGGCCGAGCATGGCCGGTTTCTGGCCGACGATGTGCTGGTCTACAGCCCCGTGCGCCAGCCCTATAGCAACCCACAATGGGGCGCGCAACTGCTGTTTTATGGCCTGTTTAGCGTAGGGCCGGGGTTGTTGCTGCTGGCGCGTGTTGCCATCGTCACGGCGACCTACGGGCTGCTATACGCCATCTGTTACCGGCGCAGTAGCTCGTGGGGCTGGGCGGCGGTGGCGACGCTGGTGGCCTATATCAGTGGCTTCACCAACTATGGGATGCGCCCCCAACTGTTCGCCTTTCTGCCCTTTGTCGCGTTCTTGTGGCTGTTGGAGCGCAAAGACGATCATCCGCGCGCTCTCTGGTGGATGACCCCGATCATGATCCTGTGGGTCAATGTCCACGGCAGCTATTTCTTGGGCTGGGGACTGCTGGGGCTGTACAGCCTGGGCACCCTCTTGGCGCGCTTGGGCACCAGTGAGGGGCAGACTTGGTTGCGTCGCCACTGGGCGCGGCGCGAACTGTTGCCCCTGGCGGTGGCGGCGCTGGCGGCGTTCATCAATCCCTACGGCCTCGGCATTGTGCGCTATTTTTTCATCGCCACCGGCGACACGACCGCCCGCACCTTGAACATCGAGTGGCAGCCGCCGACGCTCTATAACGGCACCGGCATCCTGTTTTTCGCCAATGTGGGGCTGTTTTTCGCGCTGCTGTTAGCTGCACGCCGCTGGGTCGGTTGGATCGAGGGACTGCTGCTGGCGGCGTTCGGCTTCTTGGCACTACTCTCGCTGCGGAACTGCCTCTGGTGGAACTGGGTGACGGCTCCCGGCGTGGCCTTGAGCGGCGCGATGCTCGTCGCGCGGGTGCGGCAGTGGCGGCCTGCCCCTGCTCCGGCAGTGGTGCCGGTCGCCGCCACTGCGGGCGACGCAGCGCCGGTTCCCGCCCGGCCCCTGGGCGACATCCCCCTCCTCAACTGGGGCATTGCAGCCTTCCTGATCGGCATTGGGCTGGCCGTCGCCCCGATCTGGAAGAGTCCCACCGCCGCCCTGGCCGCCACGACCCCGACCGGCGTGGCCCGTTGGCTGGCCGCTCGCCCGCCGCATGGCCCGCTGTTCAACTACATGGAGTGGGGTGGCTACCTGGAATGGACGCTGTTCCCCAGTCGGCAACTGTTTATTGACGGTCGCTTTGAAGCCCGTGAACCGCAAGTGTGGGATGATTACCTCGCGATCTCGCGTGGCGCGCCCGACTGGCAGGCCCGCCTCGACAAGTACGGCGTGCAGACGCTGGTCCTCAACCGCAGCTTCGATAGCGCCCTGCTGCCGCTCGTCGCCGCCTCGCCCCATTGGGCACAAGTCTATCCCGCCCAGCCCGCCGACGACCCCACGGCGGTGGTGTTTTTCGCCCACCCCTAGACGACCTCTCCCCCGACCCCTCCCCTACGAAGGGAGGGGAGACTATCGTCTGCTCTCTCCCCGCCCTCTTGGGGAGACTATCGTCTGCTCCCCCTTCCTTTGTAGGGAAGGGGGTTGGGGGGTTAGGTCCATCGCCCTAGCGCCCGATTTGCTGCAAGGCGCGCATCACCAAGTCTTCGACCGGCACCGAGCCGTCGCCGGGCAGCTTCGCCAGCACGGTGTTGATCTCGCCCGCGCTGTAGCCCAGCGCGCCCAGCGCGTCGGCCACCTCGGCCAGCGGACCGGGCGGCATCCCACTACCCGCCGGACCGATCCCCAGCGCGGCCAGGTCGAGCTTGCCCTTCAGTTCCAGCACGAGGCGCTGGGCCAGCTTTTTGCCCACGCCCGGCACGCGCGTCAGCAGCATCAGATCGCCCTGGCTGATCGCCGCCTCCAACGTATCTACCGGCATGGTGCCGATGATCGCCAGCGCGACTTTGGGGCCGACCCCGGTGACATTCAGCAGGGTCTCGAACAGGTCCAGTTGGCGGCGGGTGGTGCAGCCATAGAGGGTCATGGCCGCTTCGCGCACGGCTAGGTAGGTATACAGGCGCACATCATCGCCCTCGTCGCCCACTTCACTGAGCGCCGAGCCGGGCACATAGACGCGGTACAACACGCCGCCGCAATCCACGATCACGCTATCCACTTCTTTGCCGGCCACTTTGCCGCGCAGTCCTGCGATCATGGTGCCTCCACGGGGTCAGGGGTCAGGGGTCAGGGGTCAGGGGTCAGATAGTTAGTGGATTGTCGGAGAAAGGGAAGCTGACGACAACTACATCACCACGCGCAAATCGCACCACGCCTCATCCTTCTCTGGTCCCAGCCAATCTTGCGCTAAGGCTTCTTCACTCATTAAAGCATACAGCAACCCCGCGCTGCCGTCAGCCGGTTCGATCTCCTCGTGCAGGTGCGCCTCTGGGTCTAAATAGAGCGTTGGGCTGCTGTCAGTCATGTTAACGCGCTCCTAATGCAAGTGCAATAACCCTCGTGCGCTGTAGGGGCGCTGCTTGCTGCGCCCGTGGGGGAAGATCAGGGCCAGTGTAGGGGCGCTGCTTACTGCACCCGCAGCTATTGCGGATCGCCCATCCGCTGACCTGAACTTCCACTAGCAACGCGAATATCGTCTGGTTCCTACCTTGATTGTACGCGATCCTGGACGGGCGCGGCAAGCAGCGCCGCTACAATGGCCCTGATCTTCCCCCACGGGCGCGGTAAGCAGCACCGCTACAATGGCCCTGATCCTTTCCCACGGACGCGGCAAGCAGCGCCGCTACAATGGCCCTGATCTTCCCCACGGGCGCGGCAAGCAGCGCCCCTACATCCGAACGGTGCATTGTCGGGAGACACAGCTCCCTCCTACGCGACGTGGGCCAGCACCCAGAGCCAGGTTTCGCCGTGTTGCGTGATGCGCTCGGCCCAGTCTATGGTGAAACCGGCGCTTTGCAGCAGGGCAAGGTTGGTGTCGCCGTCGTAGTGGCTCCACCACATCGGCGCGCCCCAGCCCTCCCAGTCGGGGTCGCTGCCCTCCCAGTCCGACACAGCCCAGGTGGCGAAGAAGCGGCCGCCCGGTTGCAGCCAGCCGGCGATGCGGGCTAGTAGCCCAGGCTGTTCGCTGCGCGGCACATGGATGATGGCATAGAAGGAGACGACCGCCGCCAAGCTGCCTGCCGGGAAGTCGATCTGGGTCATGTCGGCCTGCTGAAACGTCGCGCCCGGCACCTGCTGCCGCGCCAGCGCAATTTGCCGCGCCGACAGGTCCACGCCCGTCACGGCGAACCGCTCGGCCAACCGCCGCGTAGCCGGCACGCCCGCGCCGCAGCCCAGGTCTAGCACCGCCGCGCCGTCCGGCAACCCCGCCGTCAGCCGCTCCAGCGCCGCCAACATGATCGGATCGTCCGGGTCTTTGCTCGCCAGATAGCTCTCCGCGATGCGGTCATAACCCTGGGCGACGAGGTCTTTGGGGTCCAAGTGGGTACCTCACTGCGTAAAGCGTAAAACGTAAGTAACTATTCAGCCTAACTCAATCGCGCCGACCCCCGGCTTGCAGGAGGCCGTGCCCCGGCGCGGGGGGCGACCGACCGGCCACGAATGGGGCCACGAATACACGAATGCGGCGGTGGCGGGCACGGGTAGAGCGTACTAGGCCGGGCACAGCATTGGTCCGCCCGCGTCTGTGTGGGTCACGGGCTCCCTTTGTGGCCCATTCGTGTATTCGTGGCCCCATTCGTGGCCGGTCGGTCGCCCCCCGCGCCGGGGCACCGTCTCCTACCGCCGGCAACCTGAATAGTTACAAACGTAAAACGTAAAACGTATTGTGTACAGCTCGACTTTGTACATTTATAGAATCGGTGAAGCCACCCAAACCACGAGACTCGTGCCTAGCTACCGCTGAAGCAACGAGGCGGCTGGGATTATTGTACAGACCCCGGAATCGGGGATGTACAATAATGTTTA
>JALYUO010000232.1 GCA_030853735.1 Chloroflexota bacterium | reverse complement strand
TCGCACCTGGGGGTGCAAACTCCTCAATGGGCGAGGCCAACCGCTTTGCTCGTCATTATCGGGAAGACGTTAGGTGTAGGTAAGGGAAGGACACCCATGGCTGCTGCTGCTCCAATTCATGAAGATGAACTCCTCGGCAAAGCGTATGACTCGCGCTTGATGCGCCGCCTGTTGCGCTATCTGCGCCCCTATCGCGCGCTCATGGCCCTGGCGTTCGGCCTGATCTTCGCCACCGCCGTGCTGCAACTGGCCCCCACCTTGTTGTTCCAGCAGGCGATTGACCGCGTGATTGTGCCCAAAACTCCCGGCGAACTGCCGCTGATCCTCACCGGCTACCTGACTGTGCTGGTCTTTAGCTTTATCGCCCGCTACGCGCAAAACTATGTAGTGCAGATCATCGGCCAGCGCGTGATGTACGACATCCGGCTGGCGATCTTCTCCCATCTGCAAGGCCAATCGCTGGCCTATTTCGACCGCAATCCGGTCGGCAAAATGATGAGCCGCCTGACGAATGACGTGGACGCGCTCAACGAACTGCTTAGTTCGGGCGTGGTGGATATCGCCGCCGATCTGCTCACCCTGGTGGGCATCGCCGTCGCCATGCTGCTGCTCGATTGGCGGCTGGGCCTGTTGGCCCTGATCACGCTGCCGGTCCTCTATTGGATCAGCCAGCAGTTCCAAACCTGGATGCGCCGCACCTACCGCGAACAGCGCATCCGGCTGGCGAAAGTCAATGCCTTCCTGCAAGAAAACCTGTCGGGGATGTTGATCTTGCAACTGTTCAACCGCGAGGCGCGCCAAGCCACCGCCTTTGATAAGCTCAACCGTGACGTGCTGGATGCGAATATTGAGGCCACGCGCGCTTTCGCCCTGTTCTTCCCCATCGTCAACTTTGCCGCTGCCATCTCGCTGGCTTTGCTGATCTGGTTCGGCGCGAACAGCATCTTGGCCGCCACCATCACCTTTGGCGTGCTATACGCCATCATCCGCTTCACCGACCAAGCCTTTGAGCCGATCCGCGATCTGGCCGAAAAGTATAATATCATGCAGGCCGCCATGGCCGCCGCCGAGCGCATCTTTATGCTGTTGGATGAGCCGGTCGCCATCCACGACCCCGACGCGCCGCTTGCGCTGACCGACGTGCGTGGCGACATTGAGTTCCGCCACGTAGACTTCGCCTACAATCCCGGCGAACCGATCCTGCGCGATGTGAGCTTCCATATCCCGGCGGGCACCAGCGTGGCGCTGGTCGGCGCGACCGGCGCGGGCAAAACCAGCATCATCAGCCTGCTGGGCCGCTTCTATGACGTGCAGGGCGGCGCGATCCTGATTGACGGCGTGGATGTGCGCCGCGTGCGGCAGGCCGACCTGCGCCGCCACATCGGTGTGGTGCTGCAAGACCCGGTGCTGTTCTCCGGCACCCTGGCCGCCAACATCCGCCTGCTCGATGCGCGCATCAGCGACGACCAGATCCGCCACGCTGCCGAGTTCGTCAACGCCGCCGGCTTTATTGACCGCCTGCCGGACGGCTATGAGCATGAAGTCAAGGAGCGCGGCAGCAACCTGTCGGTCGGACAGCGCCAACTGCTGGCCTTCGCCCGCGCCATCGCCTTCAACCCCGAAGTGATGCTGGTGATGGACGAGGCGACTTCTAGCGTAGACACCGAAACTGAGGCGCTGATCCAGGATGCGCTGGAAAAGCTGATGCGCGGGCGCACCAGCATCATCATCGCCCATCGCCTCTCGACGATCCGCCATGTGGACCGCATCATTGTGCTGCACAAGGGCCGTGTGGTCGAAGAGGGCACCCACGACGCGCTGATGGCGAAAGGCGATTTCTACTATCGCCTCTACCAACTGCAATATCAAGATCAGGAGACCCCCACCGCTCTGGGCGGCGATACCCAGCGTCGCCTGCAAGGTCAACCCCGCTAACGTTGCGGCCTCCGGCAGCGCTGGCACTATTTGTGCTGTTATGTTGGCTAGGTGTGCATTGGACTGCCCCACGCGGGGCTGTATCACTTAGGAGGTTCCCAGAGATGAGCAAGTATTTTGGCCGGCTGTGGCGCGAAGACTCCGGC
>JALYUO010000205.1 GCA_030853735.1 Chloroflexota bacterium | reverse complement strand
GGCGTGTTCATCCCACAGGTCGCCGCCGGGGTCGCCCAGCGCGTGGCTGTGTTCGACCAGCAACTCGGTGCGCGAGACAAAGATCGATTCGCCGCCTGCGCCCAGCCGCACCTCGACGATCTGATGCACATGGCGCGGTTCCAGCGACTCGTCGCCCCCCTCGATAGTCTGTAGCGGCGGCGCGCTATCGTCCTCAGCCGGCAAAGCAGGGAATTCATCAGTCTCAAACGGATCAGTATTCGACATGAGCGTATTATAGCAAGGCAGCGAGAGGCTGACAAGCTACACACGCTTTTGTTCAGGGCTATGTGTTCTCCTGGCTGGAGATTTGGTGAAAGAGTTATCTCAGACGGTGGGAGCGGCCTCCTGGCCGCGATAGCCTACCCTCACCGCGCAGGTCGGGTCGCGGGCGAGTGGATTTTGGTGAAAGAGTTATCTCGGACGGTGGGAGCGGCCTCCTGGCCGCGATAGCCTACCCTCACCGCACCGGTCGGGTCGCGGGTGAGTGGATCGGGGTGTGACAAGCCCCATCGCGGCCAGGAGGCCGCTCCCACCGTCCGGCAGCGGCCCAATCCGGCGCATGACGCTGCGAACGCATAGACCCTGCACTTTTGATCCGCACTGGGGCACACAAAACCGCACAGGATTAACGGGATTGAGCGCAACCGGAGGCACCGATCCTGCACCGATCCGCAGGTAAACAGGGGAGGCAGCATGGACCATAGCGACGATACGCAGCCAGAGGCCGGAGCGGGCGAACTCCAGCTGCCGGCGGGGGAACTGCACTTGGAGCGCACGCTGGCGAATGGGCAGTGCTTTCGCTGGCGACGCGACCCGGCGGGCAAGGCCGGCCCGGCGGATGCAGAGCATTGGCACGGCATCGTCGGCGCGCGCGTGGTCTGGCTGGCCCGCAGCCCTGGTGCGGCGTGGGACACGATCCGCTACCGCATCCTGCCGGCGGGCGACGCGGTGGCGGACGCGGCCTGGTTGCGCGCTTACCTGCGGCTGGCGGTGGACCTCCCCGCCGTCTACAGCGACTGGAAAGCCCGCGACCCGTATCTCGGCACGCTGACCGCAACGCTGCGCGGGCTGCGCTTGCTGGACAGCCCGGCGGAGGAGTGCCTGCTGTCGTTCACCTGCTCCAAAGCCAACGCGATCCCGCGCATCCAGCGCGCCATCGGCGAACTGAGCCGCACCTGGGGCACGCCCATCGCCACGGTCGGCAAGACGACGTATTACCGATTCCCGCCCGCCGCCGTGATCGCGGGGCTGGACCCCGCCGCGCTGGACGCACAAACCGGACTGGAATGGCGCGCCGCCGGGCTGATCGAAGTGGCCGCGCAAGTCGCCGCCCAGCCCGCCGACTGGTTCGCCCAACTGCGCGCTGCCAACTACGCCACCGCTCACGCCGAACTGACCCGTCTGCGCGGCGTGGGAGCCAAGATCGCCGATTGTGTCTGCGCCTTTGCGTTGGGCAAAGACGCGGCGGTGCCGGTGGATACGCACGTCTTCCAGGTGACGCAGGCGCGCTACCTGCCCGCCCTGCGTGGCAAATCGCTGACCCCCGCTCGCTATGCCCAGATCGCCGCCTTCTGGCGCGACCACTTCGGCCCCTACGCCGGCTGGGCGCAACAATACCTGTTCTACGACCATCTGCTCGAAGCCCGCCGCACCGGCCGCTCACCCGCCGCGCTGGACTGAATGCGGAATGCGGAATGCGGATTGCGGATTGGAGACGAGTTCTGAATTACGACTGACGACTGACGACCCGTAAGCACGGCCCACGGCCCACAGCCCACGGCCCACGGAGGCAAACATGGCCGAATCTGAGCAACTGCCCGCGATTGATTTCTTGCTGATCGCCGACCGCGCCGAGGCGATCAACGGCAAACTGTACCTGATGGGTGGCGCGTGGGACAGCATCAGCATCGCCGACCTGAACACGCCGATCACTTTCAGCTTGGCGCTGGGCATCCTCATCCCGTGGCACGCCACCAACGAGCGGCACCGGATGCGCCTGGTCGTGCAATCGGCGGCGGGGCTGAAACTGGCCGAACTCGACGGCGAACTGGTGGCCGGTCGCCCGCCGCACCTGGAAGCGGGCACCCAGCAACGACTGCTGTTCGCCACCTCCTTCGGGGTCGTGGTGCCCCACCCCGGCCCCTATGCGATCATCGTCTACCTCAACGAGCGCGAAGCCAAGCGCACCGGCTTCACCGTGCAGGTGGGCAGCCCCAGCCAGGGCGGTCCCTCACTCCCCACCCCGCCTATGCCCCTCACCGGCCCGCCGGTGGCGTGAGACTATAGGAGGCTGCCCATGAGATCCCAAACCGCGTTGATCACCGCCGAAGAGCTCATACGGATGCCAGAGTCCGGCGGGCGGGATGAGTTGATCGCCGGTATCGTACAGCACCGCTCGTATGCCTATACACGCGAGGGTCAGGCCGCTTCGATTCTGCTTTATAAGGTAGGAAGATACGTTTTGGCGCACGATTTGGGCCATTGCGTCGCACCTTGCGGCTTCGTGCTGGCGATGGACCCCGACACAGTGCGTGCGCCCAGTGGCGCGTTTATCGCCCGCGCCCGCGAAGACACGCCGCTGCATCCATCGGGCTACTGGCAAGGTGTGCCCGATTTGGCGATCCTAGTCATGTCCGCGCTTGATGTGTATGGGGAGTTGGCAGAGCGGGTGCAGAACTGGCGACAAGCCGGTACGCCCATGCTGATCGTGGCCGATCCCTATCTATTGCAGGTTACGGTCTACCAACCCGACCATGCACCGCTGCTCCTTACCGAGGCCGATAGGCTCGACGGCGGCGATGTGGTGCCCGGCTGGCGGTTGCCGGTGCGCGAGATTTTCGCCTGAGCGAAGCAAGACTGCTAGGACCACACGCTAAATACAAAGGGCTTACGCTGATGAGCGCAAGCCCCCAGTCTTTGCGATGCGGCGCATGGGCATCACGGCGGATACTCGATCCTGAAGTTGTCGAAGTAGGCCCGGTATTGCCCGGTGCGCCCGTTGTTGCCGTTATCGTAGGCAATCATCCACTGCTCGATCCGCCAAGCAGAGGCAGCAAGAGGGGTGAGATCTATCGTGTTGAAAAACCAGTAACCTGTGCCGAAATAGCCACGCGCAACGGGGTGGACCCCGACACCTATCGTGTCCACTAAGCCGCTATCGCGCAGATTCATACGGAATGTATTACCGTAGTTGTCTTTACGCACAAGCTGTAGATCCGGCCCCATCGTGCTTTGCTGATAGTTATACTGCAGCCATTTTAGCTGCATTCCCGGCCGTATTTGCAGGTAGTTATGATGTATCATCTCAGAAAAGGGGGGCGGTTAGGCCGGGGTCAAATTCAGGCGGGCGGCCTTCTGGCGCACCAACTCCCCCAAGCGTGGAATCGCTCCTAGCCCGCGTAGCCGGTCGCGCACATACGCCGCGAAGTTCACTCCCAACTTGCGCGTGGTCTCCACCAATGTCATATATGTATCCCACGCCTGCCGCCCTGCCGGCGAGCGCGGCCCAAAGCTCACGTCCCGTTTGCGTACCCGTACCCGCGCCCCCAACTCCGCCGCGTTGTTGTGCAACGGCAGTTGCGGATACTTCAGGACTAGCAGCAACTCCCGTTCCTTGCCCCGCGTCCGCTCAATCACCGCGTTCAACTCCCGATACGCCGTCACCGGGCGGAACAAGCGGCGAAATTTGCGCCGCAGCCAGCGCGCCCGCGCGGCCTCCGGGGCCGCCTGGTACGCCTGTAACTGCCGGTAATAGCGCCAGAACCGCCCCAGGAACCGGTCCACGATCCGCTGGAAGTAGCCCACCTCAGGCAGCAGCTTCTTGTAGTGCCGCCCTTCATGCACCCAACACAGTCCCAATTCGGGACTGATCTGCCGCCACTGCGGCGCATCGTCCACCAGCAGCACCCCCACCGGCCGCCACGCCGTTTGCGCCTGGTACGCGCCCAGCGCCAACCCCTCGCGCAGCAGTTTCGCTTGGGTAACGGGTAAGCCGCCCCAGGCGGCCTCCGCTAACCGGGCCTCCAGTTCCGTTGCCGTCCAGCTCTGGTCATGCGGCCAGTCGGCCAGCAGCGCCCGCCACTTCGCGGCCAGCCCCTGCGCCACCCAGTAGGTCTGCACCGCCCCATTGAGCCGATAGCGCAGCGGCTGCTGATCGGTGAGCGCACGCACGACACTCAGGCGATCCTTGCCGTCCGTGGTGCGGTAGGCGGTATAGCAGGGGTTCGTCAGCACCTGACAGACGCAGTTCTGCCCGGCCACGCGGGTACTGGTATCGTCGGCCTGCTGGTAGAAGCTACTGGCTAACCCCGCCGCCAACACCTCACTGCTCTCGGCATGGAAGGGCGCGCCCGCGTCGGTGAGGATATGCGCGAGCTGCCCGCACGAAATGTCCACGCCGCAATAGCCGAGCAAGCGCTGGAGGGCGGGTTGACTGACGTTGGCTCCGAAGTACTGGCTGAGGACAAAGGCGTGCAGATCGGGGCCAAATTGGCCGTGATACCCGGTGGGTAACGGAGCCAGGAAGGTCTGCCCGGCGCGGGGGGAGTAGAATTTCTCTTTGCGAAAGCGGATCACGGCGCATTCGACGCGCAGATCCTGGACCAGCACATCCTCGTAGCCTTTAAATGGGGCATCGGACGGGAGAGTCGTGCGGTCGCAGCGGCAGATTTCCTCGCGGGTGATCGTCAAGTGCGCCTGTTTGGCCCACGGCTGGCGCGGTTGGGGCGTATGGCGTTCGGCTTCGGAGGAGAGCGGCGCAGCGGGCGGGGCTTGGGAGTTAATGTGCGGCTGCCCCTGTTCGCCTGTGAGGCGGGCGATTTCGTCGCGTAAGCGCTGGTTCTCCGCGCGGAGTTCTTGGAGGTGGGTGGCCTGGGTGTTGAGCAGGGTCAGCAACTCCACCACCAGCGCGCGCAGGGTGGGGTCGGCAATCGCAGCGGGGTCAACATGGTCCAACATGGCTACAGTATACCAAACTCAGCACCCGGCGGGCTACCCCCTTTTTTGACAAGATACCCCCCTACTGTAGTAAAATACATTTCTTATCATAAGTTTATCAAATCCCTGAAAGGTTGTCAAGTGTGTAAAACTGTACCATCTTCAAGATGGCCTCGCGGATCAGATCAACTAACGCCGGCGGGGTTAATACGCGGCAGCCGGCTCCATAGGTGAGCAGTATTTTGTGGGCTTCCCACAAGTTGGCTGTTATGGCGTTGACAATCGCACTGCCGTCACTTTGCACGGTAGCTTGGTGCTGAAGGAAGCGTGGACTCACGCCGCCCCGCGCGATTTCGGCGCTCAACCAGTAGCTAATGGCCTGTGTGTGAATAATAGCGGGCCGCGCACTACGCTTAATACATACGATGGTCTTGGGCACAATATGTTCGAGGCGAAAGGTCAGTTGTTTGGTATCCCCATCTTTATAGCCGTGGAGATAAACGTGTCCATTTTTCAGAACCAGGGGACTGGGACTGACACAATGGCGTAGCGTCTGACCATGCCGAGGGGAGCAGTAATCGAACTCGATTTGGCGCTGTAGGTGCAGTGCATTACTGATAACGCGCAATATGTTGGAGTCAATGGTCGCGTAGTCACTTACCTCATCAACCCTGATGATTATTTCGATAGGGATTTTGCTGAGGCGTTTGCGTCCAGCAGGCGGCAAGCAAGTGACCAAGTGATCGAGCAGGCTGCGAATTTCCTGCACTTGGGGCAGCGTCTGATCGGCAAAGGTGTGGCGTAGGTGCGCCAGCGCCGCGAGGTGACTGTCTTCGAGCTGTAGCCCGAACGGCGAAGCGCGCCAGCGGTAGCGGGCTACTTTCTGATCGTACCCAACATCGTATCCTAATGCCCGCAAATCTTCGAGATCCAGTTGGAGACTGTAGCGCCAAGTTGCGGGTGGGGTAGCAGGGGTTTCGCCTGCGATCTCTTCCAGCGGCCCATAGCCTGCCGCTACTATAGTTTTCAAGATAAAGCTTCCGCATTCGCCAGACTTACGTCTGCTCAACGCGGTATCTGTTTTTCGGAATCTTTATCTTGAAAACTATAGCTGATTGTACACTTCTTGGAGCGTTAGGGCACGGTGGTGCAGCGCAATCATTAGGGCGATACGGCGGCCCAGCACGAATAACGATGGCTTATCCCGATCCATTGTGCAGCCCTCCGATCTTTTACCCGTGCGACGATTGTATCAGTAGCTGTGTAACCTGTCAAGCTATCGGTGTCTGCACGCCGATGGGTTTGTAGTATCTTGAATGGAGGAGGGATAGAGTGATGGATGCAGCAAGCGATCAGCCGGAGTATATTCCGATTTCGTACTTGAACGCTTATGCGTATTGCCCGCGTCGCTTCTACTATGAGTTCACCCAAGCGGAGATGTTGGTCAACGAACACGTCTTGGGCGGGACGCAGTTGCACGAACGGGTGGACACGCGCGGGCAGAGTGTGCGCGGCGATGCGCTGCAGGTGCGGCGGCTGTATCTGTGCGCGCCCCAGCTCGGCGTGGTCGGCTACTGCGATCTGGTGGAGGCGACCGCTGGGGTGGCAGTGGCGGAGGGGGCTGTGCCGGATTGGGCGGCGTTAGCGCGGACCGGGCAGCTGTATCCGGTGGGAATATAAGAAAGGCAAGCTGGGGCAATGGGTGAGCGATCATGTGCAGTTGTGTGCCCAGGCGCTGGCGCTCGAAGAAGTGCTGGGCGTGGAGCCGGGTTGCATCGGTCACGGCTACCTGTTCTACTTCGGCTCGGCCCGCCGTGAAGCGGTGGCACTGGACGCACCGTTGCGTGCCCAGACCCTGGCGATGTTGGCGGCGGCGCGGCAGGTGGCGGTGCTGCCCCAGCCGCCGGCCCCGATCAGCGAATGGCGCAAGTGCCGCGATTGTTCGTTGGAGCCGTTATGCCTGCCGCGCGAGGTGCTGGGTCTGCGCGCGGGCACGCTGAAAGGAGCGACCGATGGCGATTCTGTACCTGACTGAGCAACACGCTTGGGTGGGGCGCGATGGGGAGTGTCTGGTGGTACATATCCCTTTAGATGAAAAAAGTATAGAGACCCCACGAACCAACAAGAAGGCCGAGCGCAAGATGACGGTGCCGTTGCTCAAAGTGGAAGAGGTAGTGGTGTTGGGCGAGATCACGCTGACCACGCCGGCGTTGGCCGCCTTGTTGGAAGCGCAGGTGGGTGTGACCTATCTGAGCCGCCACGGGCGCTATCTAGGCCGGCTGTTGCCGCCAGTGACGAAGAATTCGCTATTGCGGGTGGCGCAGCATCGGGCCTACAGCGACCCGGCGCAACGGTTGCGGCTGGCGCGGCCCTTTGTGTTGGGCAAGTTGCGGAATATGCGGACGGTGTTGATGCGCTATGGGCGGGAGCATCCCGATGCGCTGGTGACGAGTGCGGCAGAGAGCCTGAAGCGCTGCATCGGGGCCGCCGGCGACTGCGAACTCAAGCTGGTGGACGTGGCAATTGAAGACAGCGAAGTGGATCGTGACCCGGAGATGGAGCCGGGCGAGGCGGCGTTGGGACGGATGCACGGACTGGGGCCGTTGCTGGGCTGCGAAGGGGCGGGCAGCGCGGCCTATTTCGGCGTGTTTGCCCGGCTGATCCGCACCTCCTGGCCGCACGGCTTCAGCAAGCGGGCGCGTCGTCCGCCGACCGACCCGGTGAACGCGCTGCTCAGTTACGGCTACACGATCCTGGGGGCGCAGGTGGCGGGCACGGTGGCCGGCGTGGGGCTGGATCCCTACGTGGGCTACCTGCACTCGTCGCGCTACGGCAAGCCGGCACTGGCGCTTGACTTGTTGGAGGAGTTCCGCCCGGTGATCGTGGACGCAGTAGTGCTGGGGCTGCTGAACAACCGGCAGTTGGTGCAACACGACTTTGTGCAGGAACTTAACAGCTACCGGATGCAAGATGCGGCGCGGCGCTTGTTCCTGGAAAAGTTCGAGGAGCGGATGCAAGAGGTGGTGTTGCACCCATTGTTTGGCTATAAGGTGTCGTACCGGCGCTGCATTGAACTCCAGGCGCGGCTGCTGGGCAAGGCGCTGACCGGGGAAGTGGCGCACTACATTCCGTTCCTGGTGCGCTGAGGTTGAGTGTTGAGTGTTGAGTGTTGAGGGTTGAGGGTTGAGTGTTGAGTGGCGTTGAGTGTGTTCTTGGTGCGCTGAGCAGAGGATGGTCGGCGGGAAACGTGATGTTCCAGCGTTGGATCGCCGGTTGAGTGTGTTCTTGGTGCGCTGAGCAGAGGATGGAGCCATGCCCAGGGAAAGGGTCGGCGGGCGCGGCGGCCAGCCGAGCAGCCTGTATGTGATTGCCTACGATATTCCCGACGATAAGCGGCGCACGCGCGCCCACAAGGTGCTGAAAGGCTTCGGCACCTGGACCGAGTACTCGCTGTTCGAGTGCTTCCTGACCAAAAAGGAGGTGCTGCTGTTGCGCGCCAAGTTGGATCGCCATCTGGACGCGACGCGGGATCGGGTCCGCATCTATATGCTGTGCGAAATGTGCGTGGGCAAAATCGAAACAGTGGGCCTGCCCGCGCCGGTGGAGGCCACCCACTACCTCGTCTAGGGCGCGCGAGAGGCGGAGCTGTGGCGGAGCCAGGCACCGCCTCTCGCAGCCCAATGAGGACCATATCCGTGCCTAACAGCGCAACCACCGGGTTGACAAATCACACCGAACGCGGTAAAGTAGAGCAACGGCGGCCCGCCTCTCGCAAATCCGCCCGCCCAGGCACCGTCCCCGGCGCAACGGATCGCGAGGGGTTGCAAAGAGGCTTATGGCGACTGAGCCATTGAAACATGGTGCGTCCGCCCTGGCCGTCGCTCTGTTCCAGTTGCAAAGAGGCTTATGGCGACTGAGCCATTGAAACGCAGTTCGATTTCCAGGGCCACCCCCGACCGCGCTTGGGTTGCAAAGAGGCTTATGGCGACTGAGCCATTGAAACCAACATAGTGCGGGAACTGGATAGCGACCATGCGTGAGGTTGCAAAGAGGCTTATGGCGACTGAGCCATTGAAACGCCTAGTGCCTTGCCTAGTGTGGCT
>JALYUO010000178.1 GCA_030853735.1 Chloroflexota bacterium | reverse complement strand
CAAACGACGCGCCGCCCTCGGAGTTCGCACCTGGGGGTGCAAACTCCTCAGTTGGTGGGGCCACCCGCTTCTCCAAGTCATTATCTGAATTACTATAACTCCCGATCTCCCCTCACCCCAGCCCTCTCCCCGGCGGGGGCGAGGGAGCCAGACTCGTTTGCCAGCTTCCTATCCGTCCCCATCCCATATCTCCGTGTCTCCGTGCCTCCGTGGTGCCGTCCCACCGCGCAGGGTCAGCGCTGGGGGGGCGGCAGGGGCAGGGGGCGGAAGCCTTCGCCGTGGACGGTGTGCGCTTCGCTGATGATCACAAAGGCGTGGGGGTCCAGTTCGTGGATCAGGTCGGTGACGCGCGTGATCTCCGGTTGGCGCACCACGACGAGCAGCACGCGCTGGTCGTGGCCGCTGTAGGCTCCGCTACCGCGCAGGAAGGTCGCGCCCCGGCCCAGGTCGGTCAGGATGCGCGCCGCCAGATCGTCGGGGCGGCTGGAAATGATGTAGGCCATGCGCGTATCGGAGCGGCCCTCCTGGATTAGCGCGATCATGCGGCTGGCGGCATAGGAGCCGATCAGCGCATAGAGCGCGCGGTCGGCCCCCAGCACCAGCGCCGCGCCCGCATAGACCAGCGCATCAAAGCCGATCAGCGTCTGATTGATCGGCACGCCGCGCCGCCGCAGCAAGAGGGCGATAACATCCGACCCGCCGGTGGTGCCGTAGCCGCGAAACACCAGCCCCTCGCCCACCCCGCCCAGCAAACCGCCATAGAGCGTATAGAGCAGCGGATCATGCGTGACCGGCGTGAGGAAGGGCCGCAACGCATCAATCGCCACCGACAGCACGACGACGGCAAACAGCGTGCGCGCCACGAAGCGCCAGCCGCCCAGCCAGCGCAACCCCGCCAGCAGCAAGGGCACGTTGCAGGCGAAAAACACCACGCCGACCGGCGCGCCCGTGTAGTGATTGATGATCAGCGCGATGCCCGTCACCCCGCCGGAAAAGACGTTGTTGGGGATCAGGAACAGATCGTTGGCGAGCGCGACCAGCAGCGTGCCGATCAGGATCAGGGCGTAGGTTTGCAGCGTGTGGCGCACGGCGGATTCCTCCTTTGGCTGCATTATAGGGCTAAATCTTTTGCACCACAAAGACACAAAGTACACAAAGATTCCGGTGCCTATAAAAGAATCCTTTGTGTGCTTTGTGTCTTTGTGGTGAACTTGACAGCCCCCATGCGGTGGGGTATGCTGGCAACACGCCGCACGGCGCGTGCAGCGGGGGGGTGGTTGGGTCCCGGTGGGCTTCGCAGTCTTCAAAACTGTCTGGGTGTCGCTTAGAACGGCATCGGTGGGTTCGACTCCCACGCACTCCCGCCTCTAGTCCGGCTGCCGGTGGTTGGCCGGTGCAGCTGGGCTGCCGCACACAAGCGGCGCGGAACTTGCTTTAGTCGTTGTAGTACACGTTTGTATGCTAGATAGACACGCCTGTTCCCAGCCCAGAAAGCCGGGGTTATGACCAGCGAAACCCCTTTCGCGTTAGAAAAGCTACGCCCGTTCCTGCCGGAGACGTTGGTGATGGCGCTGCAATATGCCCTACCCGACTCGCCCGCCTGGGCTATCGCCGGCGAACGGCTCCTAGCCCAGCTCAACGCCTGCCTGCCGTTTGTGCCCGCGCCGGTGCGCGCCGGCTTGCTGCGCGACCCCGCGCAAGGCCGCCTGCCGCCGCTGCGTCCCACCGGCACGCTGCTCTGCGCCGATCTGTCGGGCTTCACCGCGCTGTCCTCCGAACTGGCAAACGCCGGGCGGCAAGGCAGCGAGACGATCAGCAGCCTGATGAACCGCCTATTTGCCGCCTTGCTGGACGAAGTGACAGCGCAGGGCGGCGGCGTGATCCAGTTCGGTGGCGATGCACTGACGGCCCTGTTCGACACCGCCGATCTGGGCGCGGCCCACGCCGCTCACGCCGCCACCGCCGCCCTGGCGATGCAGGCGCGCATGAGCGACTTTGCCGCCGTACCGACCGAGCAGGGGCTGTTCCCGCTGCGCCTGCGAATCGCCTTGCACAGCGGCGAACTGTTTGTGGCCGAAGTGGGCGATGCGGAACATAGCGAACTGATTGTGACCGGCCCGGCCATCCACCGCGTAGTGGTGGCACAAGAGCGCGCCGCCCCCGGTGCGGTGGTGCTTTCCGCCGAAACCCGCCAGGCGTTGCCGGCTGCAACGGTCGCGCCGCTCGGCGCGGGGCTGTACGAACTACAGCGCACGCCCAGTCTCGCCCCCCGGCCGGCCACGGCGGCGGCTTGGCAGACCGGGCCGGCGGGGCCGGCCACCGTGAACGCCTTGCTAGCACACATCGCGGCGGTGCAGCCGTTTGTGCCGTTGGCCTTGCCCGAACGCTTTTCCCGCCTACACGCCGAGGGGGGCGAGTTCCGCCCGGTGACGGTGCTGTTTAGCGATTTCTATACCTTCCCCGATCTGCCCGCGCAATTAGCCGAGCCGGACCCCGATCTGCCGCTGTTGGGCGCGGTCCTGAACCACTATTACACGGCCATTCAGCGCGTGGTCCGCAGCTTCGGCGGCACGATCAACAAGGTGGACATGGCGGCATCGGGCAACCGGGTGCTGGCCCTGTTTGGCGCGCCGGTAGCCCACGAAGACGACCCCAACCGGGCCGCTGAAGTGGTGCTGGCTTTACCCACCGTGCTGCACGAGGCCGACAACGCGGTGGCCGAGCTATTGGCGGGCCGGCCCGCCGCGTCGCCCATCCTGGCGTTCCAGCCGCGCATCGGCATCGCCGCCGGCACCGTATTCGCCGGCATCTTGGGCACCCCAGAGCGGCACGAGTACACGGTGATGGGTCGCACAGTCAACCTAGCCGCCCGCCTGCTGGCCGCCGCCTGGCCTAACGACGTGCTGCTGACGGCGGCGGTCTATCGCGCCGTCAACCGCCGCTTGTGGGCCGAACCGTTGCCCCCGCTGACCATGAAGGGTGAGCCGGAGCCGGTGCCGGTCTTCCGCGCGGGCCACGCCCGCAGCGCCGCCGCCAACGCCCGCCATTGGGTGCCGATCATCGGGCGCAGCGCCGAATTGCGCCAAATCGTGGCCGTGGGCACCCAGATGCTGTCCAGCGGCGCGGCAGCCGGTGGCGTAATCGCCCTGGCCGGGGAAGCGGGCATCGGCAAGTCACGCTTGGCGGCCGAGGCGCTACGCCTGCTGCGGCTGAACCGCACGTTGCGCGTGGTCAGCGAGACCTGCCGCAGCTATGAAGAGATGGTGCCCTACAGCCTGTTTGGGCGCGTGTTATGTCAACTAATATCAATGCCCATAGATGCCACGGCGCTCCAGGCATTGTTGGACGATCTGGTACCGGCGTGGAGCCGCTTCGCGCCCTTGCTGCACCCCTTGCTGGGCCTGCCGCCGGGCGAAACGCCGCTCACTGCCGCGCTGACCGCCGAGGGACGGCGCGACCGGCTGACCGACTTGGTGCGCGCCCTGGTGCCGGCGCTGGCCGACCGCCGCCCGCTGCTGCTGCTGCTGGATGATCTGCAATGGGCCGATGCGTCAAGCTGGGCGCTGATTGACGCACTGACCGAGGAACTGCCGGGGCACCCGCTGTTGCTGCTGCTGGTGGCCCGCACTCTGCGCGACCCTGCGACAGCGCCGCCTGATCTGCCCAACAGCCTGACCCTGACCTTGCTGCCGCTCAGTGCCGGCGACAGCACCGCCCTATTGCAAACGCTGCTGGACGGTGAGGTGCCCGGCGAACTCGACCGCTTGGTGGATCACAGCGCCGGGATGCCCTTCTTCCTAGAAGAAACCGTGCGTTACTTGCTCGATTCCGGTGCCCTGCGCCGCAGTCCCGATGGGCGCTGGCTCTATCTGCGGCCTGTGAGCCAGGAAGCCGTGCCCGCACGGGTGGAGCAGATGATCACCGCCCGCCTGGATCGTCTGGACGAAGAGACCCGCCTGCTGGCCCAGGTCGCGGCGGTCTTCGGGCCGCAAGTGTCCACTCGCCTGCTGGCCCAGGTGCCGGCTGCGGCCACGCACCTGCAACGCGGGCTAACCCGGCTGACCGATGCCGCACTGCTGGTGCAGGACGAAGACGGCGCGGCGGACGAGTATCGCTTCAAGCAAGGCGTGACACGCGACGTGACCTATAGCACCATGCTGTTTGCCCGGCGACGCGAACTGCACGCCCAGGCGGCGACGGCCATTGAGCACGTTTACGCCGACGACTTGAGTGGGCAGCAGGCCGTGTTGGCCGAACACTACCAGCAGGCCGGGCAGCCCGCCGTCGCGTTCACGCATTTTATGGCCGCTGCCACGCAAGCGCAGGCCCGCTATGCCCACACCGAAGCGTTGCGGCTCTATCCCCAGGCGCTGGCGGTGGCCCTCTGGACGCTGGACCCGACCCTGCCACCCGATCCGGCTCAGGCCACGCCGCTCTACGAGGGCTGGGGCGATCTGCTGGCGCTCACCGGCGACTACCCCGCCGCCCGCGCGCAGTATGAAGCCTTGCTGCGGCTGGTGGGCGGCAAACTCAGCCCCGACCAAGCGTTGCAGGCGGCAGCGCTGCACCGCAAACTAGGCAGCACTTATGAACACCAGGGCGACATGGAGCAGGCGCGCACCCACCTGCAAATCGCCGCCGCCGGCCTCGCCGCGCTGCCGATCACGCCGGAGGTGCGGCTGGAACAGGCGCGTGTGCTGAGTGACCTGGGCTGGGTGGGCTTCCGCCAGGGCGACCTCGACCAGGCGCAACTCTACCTCGAACAGGCGCTCAACACCGTCCTGCCCCTGGCCGACCACCCCGCCGCCGCCGCCCAGCAAGCCGCCATCCTCAACCGCCTCGGCGGCGTCGCCTGGAGCCGCGGCGATCTCGCCCGCGCCCAAAGCTACGTCGAACAGTACCTGCACAGCAGTGAGCAGAGCGGCAATTTGGCCGATCAGGCGAAGGCTCTGAACAATCTTGCGCTGCTGCTGAAGCATCAGGATCGCTTAGATGATGCTATAAGTTATAGCTTGCAAACACTGGCTATCAATGAGCAAATTGGCAATTTTCGGATGTTGATCCTTGGTGCAATTAATGTAGGAAATATGCTGTACTATAATCAAGATTATCAATCCGCTTATTCTTACTTAAAGAAAGCCTTAGACTGGTCCATTGAGGTACATGACTTATATCATCAACATTTAGCCTGCCTAAACATTGGGCGGGTATGTATGGAGACGGGTGACTGGGAAGCCGCTGCACAATCATTGAGTAATGCTTTGATTTTAGCTAAACAGACTCAATTACAAGCAGCAGAAGTAGATGCGTATACTGGTCTAGGAGAAGTAGCTTTACAACGAGGAGATTTGATAGAAGCACTAGCTATATACAACACTGCTAACGTCCTAACAATTGATAAACAAAGTGAGGAGTACGGCCTATTTCAGCGATTGGCGGCGAAAATTGCTCAGGCGGAAGGGAATTACGCTAGAGCAGATGAATTGTTAGCAGCCAATGAGATCCTTTTTTCCGAATTGCAAAACCGTGTAGAAGTCCGCCGCACGCAGGCACTGCGAAAGCAAATAGCACAAACCACATAAAAGGCGGAGAGCCTATGCTCCCCGCCTTCTACCGCATTGGGCCGGAACTCAGCCCGCCCAGGTCATGCCGCCGTTGGGTGGGGGCGCGGTGCCCGCTTTGAGGTTGGTCTTGATTTTCATGGGGGTGTCCTCCTTCGCATCAGATTTAGCGTCGGCGACGACCGACTACCCGGCTGTCGCGTTGTGCCGGAACTCAGCCCGCCCAGGTGCTAGTGCCGTTGGGTGGGGGCGCGGTGCCCGCTTTGAGGTTGGTCTTGATTTTCATGGGGGTATCTCCTTTCGTCTAGTATTAGCTTTCTACTTCTAAACCGCAGCTATAATACATTCTACACCCAAAGCAGTCTCCTGTCAATACCTTCTAGTCCCCAATTTCAACCTCCAATGGGCATCAGGGGTGGGCGATCACCAGCAAGGCCGGGGCGCGCTGTAGGACGCAGTACAGGGCCAGGCGCAGGGTCTCCGGGTCCAACGAACCGAAGCTCTCATCCAGCAGAATCAGGTCGGCCTCTTGCAACAGCGCACGGGCGATATACACGCGGCTACGCTCTCCCTGCGAAAGCTGCCGGCCGGTTTCCCCCACTACCTGTTGCAGGCCCGCCGGCATCCGGTCGAGCAGATCGCCCAGACCCAGTTCGCGGCAAAGTGTTGCGGCCAGGGTCAAGTCCGCCGCCGTTGGCGGCCAACGGCGGCCCAGCAACAGGTTGAAGGCTAGGGTATCGGTAAACAGGTGGTTTTCGTGGAATTGCGGCGCGGCAACCACCCGCCGCCGCCAGCCCGATCCGCCGATCTCGGCCAGAGTGTGACCCCCTATGGATAAGCGGCCGCGCTGAGGCACGCGCAAGCCGGTCAGCACCGCCACCAGGGTAGACTTGCCGCCGCCCGACGCGCCCTCCAGCAAGATCCGGTCGCCAGGGGCAACGCGCAAGCTGCACCCCTGGAGAACCGGCACGCCGGCGGGCTGATAAGCAAAGGAGAGATCCTGCGCGTCCAACAGCCGGTCGCTAGGAGATGCCGTCGGCAACAGCGCCGCCGGATCGCGGCATTCGGCAGGCTGGACCGCCGCGTGGAACAGCGGGGCAACTCCTTGCCAAGCAATCGCCGCATCGGCCAGGCCGTTCAACCCGGCCACGGCGCGGGTCAGCGCCCGCTCTACCAGCAGTAGGCCAGCCACGCCCAGCGCCAGCGATCCCACCGTGGTGCCGGTCACCAACGCCGGAGCCAAGCCCAGCAGGCCCAACACCAGCCAGCCCGACGGTATCAAGTTTAAGCCCAACGCCGCTTGGTCCATCGCCAATGAGCGGGTACGATAATCGGCCACTGCACTCTCTCCGGCTGAATTGCCGGCGGCGCGTGGCTCCTGTGCCAGCCAGGTGCGATAGCCGACCATCCGCTCAATCAAGGCGTGTGTCAGACCCAGCCGGCTGCCCAGCGGGGGGCTGCCCAGCGCGACCACCCCCGTCCATTGGCGGCGGGCGCTGACCAAGCGCTGCGCCGCCAGGGCCAGGACGGCCAGCCAGAGGATCAACAAGGCCAGCGGCAAGCCGCCGCCCGCCCCAGCCAGCAGTGTGGCCGCCCCGGCCAGCAGTTCCAGCGCCGCCACACCGCCCAGCAACCCCCCACTGAGGGCCAGTGATTCGACCGCTTCCGACTCGAACACCCGCCCTAGCAGCATACCTGCTCCTTGCCGGCGGGTGCTATCGGTATCGAGTTGCAAGGCACCGGCCAGCAGCCGCCGTTTGAGCAAGCGGCCTGTACCCAGCGCCAGCCGGCCGGCGGCCCAGCCGGATGCAACGGTCAACCCCAGGCTAAAGAGGCTCAACACAACCCAGCGGCCCACGAGGCCGCCCGCAGCGCCGCCCGCCAACGCCGTACCGCCGATCAGTCCCCAGGCGATCAGGCTCAGGCCGTAGCCGGCAGCATACAGCGCGAAAAAGGCGGCGGCCCAGGTAGGCAACCCGGCCCGGCGCAACTGCCGACCGAACGGTGCGCCCGGCGGCAAACGCACCGCCCAGCAGCCGGCCACCGGCGCGCCGGCCAACTGATCCTGCAACAGCGCCTGCCGCACGCGCAGCCGGCGTGGGGGTGGCACACCGGCAGATACCAGCACACGGTCCAACCCGGCACTCACCGCGTCCTCTAGGGGCGCACACAGCGCGTGGCGCACCACCGCCGGTGTCGCCTGCCCCTGCCGGCCGGCGGGACCAAGCAGGCGCACTCCTCGCCGGCTGCCGCCCAGCACCAGCAACCAACCTGCGCCGTCAGGTAGCCGTAGCAAGGCCGGGCTGCCGCCCGCCAGCCACGGTTCCACCTCGCCATAGCGCCGTGCGCCCGCTGCGGCTTCCAAACCCAGCAAGGCCAGCGTAGCGACCAGCCATTGCTCTAGCTGTGTGCTATCGGTCGCTGCCGGCGGATCTGCCGGCGCGCTGCCGGGTGCTAGGCCCGCCTGACACATGAGCGCGCCCACACACGCGCCGAGGCGGGCAGGCGGCCAGATCAGGGGCGCAAGATCGGCGCTCATGCGCGGGTCTCCTCGCGCTGGGCAGCAACCGCGATCAGCCGGCCGTCTTCCAGGCGCAAGCGTCGCCAACCCGCCGCCGCCCATAACTCGGCCCGCACCGCCTGTTCGGCGCGCAATAGGGCATTGTAGCGCGAGTCGGCAGCGGCCGCCAGCAGGGCAGGCGCGCCATCCTCCACGATGCGCCCCGCTTCGACCACCAACACGCGGTCAAAGCCGGCGGTCTCCGCGATGTCGTGGGTGACACAGAGCAGGGTGGCCGTCGGCCAATAGCGACGGGCCTGGGCCAGTAACGCGGCACGACGCGCATGGTCCAGTCCGCGAAACGGTTCATCCAGGATGACCAACCGTGCGGCGGCGCGGCCCAGCGCCCGCCCGAAACGCACCCGCTGGCCTTCGCCGCCCGCCACCAGCGCACCGCCGTCGCCCAATGGGGTTTCCAGGCCCGCCGGTAGCCGCGCCAACACCGTCTCTA
This sequence comes from Chloroflexota bacterium, assembly GCA_030853735.1. Lineage (GTDB taxonomy): Bacteria > Chloroflexota > Chloroflexia > QHBQ01 > JAICKM01 > JAICKM01. The sequence goes on along the minus strand of JALYUO010000178.1, from coordinate 2,960 downwards.
GCTCGGCCGCTGCGATCAACGCGGCAAGTGGTGGCCCGTCGGCGGGGCTACCATAGCGCAAGTTGGCCGCTAATGACTGATTCCACAGTTGCACGGTCGGGTCCACCCAGGCGGTCGTCTGCCGTAGTGTATCTAAGCGCGCGCCGGCCAACGGTGCGCCGTCTACCCAGACTGCGCCGCTAACCGGGCGATGCCAACCGAGCAGCAGGCCCACCAAGCTGGATTTGCCGGCCCCCGACGGCCCCACGATAGCGACATGACTACCTGCCGCGATTTCCAGGTTCAGATCCGTCAAGATCGGCTGTCCACCGGCCACCACCGTCACAGCAGCGAAGCGCACCGCCCCGCCACCGGGAGGCTGGGTGGGGGTGCTAACTAGCGGCAGGCTGGGCGTATCGTTAGCCGCGCCTTCTTCGGCGGCACCCAGCGGTTCCAGCAGGCGCAGCGTGACGGTGCGAAGGGTCGGATATTGGCGGGCCAGCAGGGCTAGTTCGCTGCCCAGCAGCGGCAGGTTCAACGCCCAATAGACATAAAGCAGGGCGTTGGGGTCGAGGCCGGTCCGTGCCAGATGGGTCGCCAGCAGCGCCGTGATCAACACCAGGTTCATCCCACCGACCAGCGCTTCGACCGCTACACCGGCGCGCAATAAACTGCGCCCGGCCCGCGCCCACTCGCCCAGCAGCGCCTCATGTTCCCCACGCAGCGCCCGTTCCGCGCCGTGCAGGCGGATCGCCACCAAGCCCAGCAACGCATCGAGGTAGAAACGCCCCAGTGCGCCCAAGTGGGTGCGAACGCGCAAGGTGGGACCGGCGAGCGCGGCACCGCCGGCCGTCGGCACGAGCAGGGCAACCCCAGCCACCGCGATAGCTAAGGGCGCGCCCGCCGGATCAAGCCAAACCAGACCGGCAGCGGTAGCAAGCACCCCCACCCCAGCGCGCACGACCCCTGCGCCCCAGGTCGGCACCGCCCGCAATAGGTGAACGCTGTGGCTGCGCTCGGCCATATCCGACAGCGGGCGGCTGCTGAAATAGCGATCCCCTAGGCGCGGCAATTTGGCCGCGAAGGCCGCACGCAGCCGCGCTTCTAACCGCCGGCCCAAGCGCTGCACTCCCGCCAAAAGCGCGCCGTTCAGCGCGACCAGCAACACAGCCAACCCGATCAGTCGCCCCAGCGCGGCGACCGGATCTGCGGCGGGCTCCGCAGTCAGCAGGTCGCGCAACAGCAGCGCTTGCAGCAACCCACCGGCCACGGCCAGGACAATACCCAGCAGCACCGCCGCAGGCAGCAGCAGACCGTCAGCCCGCAGCAGATCCAGCAGCGTGCGGCCGGCCCGGCTGCGTGGTTCGGCCAGCGCCGCCGCTAATTCGGGCGGCAACGGCAGCGCATCAGGGGGGGCGGTGCTGCCGGTGGATCGCCGCCCGCGCACCCGCACAAGCACCGCGCCACGCAGCGATAGTTGAGCGTCGCCGTCCGCATCAGGCGGGGCGGGCTGCACCGACCAGTAACTAGATGGAATCGCATCCCCGGACCCGGCCTGCCGGAACCGCTCTAGCACGGCCACGGCTTCGGGACCGCGGCGCACGCCGCCACTCCGTACCAGAGCGGTCACCATGCGGGTCGCCGCGTCCAGGCCGGCGAGACGCTGTGGGCCGGGATCAGCCAGCGCCTGCGCCAGCCAGTCGCGCACGGTCGCGGCAGGCACCCCCGTAGCGGCTAACCGCCGGCCCAACGGCCGCAACGCCTCGTCCGTTGCCGCCCATTCGCGCCAAGCAGCGGCCGGCACGACCTGCGTGTGGATATGGAGTTCGTCTAGCAAGCGGCGGGCCGGCAACCATCGCCGCCCGGTGGCCGGGTCCATCACCTGCACAAAGCGGCCCCACCGCTGCCAGACGACCACGAAATGGGTCAAACCATTCGGCAAGCGCAGCACGACCAACGCGGGCAGCGCCGCCGCTGCGGGCAGCAACAGGTGGTCCGCCGGCACCATGATCTGCTCGGCTACCAGTCCTAATTGGCCGGCCACCGTTTCCAACGTGTCAATCGAGGTGCCGTCCACCGCCGTCTGGCAGGCTTCGCGCAAGCGGCCGTAGCTGACCGCAATCCCGAACCCTTCCAGCAGGCTCTTGAGCGCCGCCGGCCCACAGTCCATCGCCGAAGTCTGCACCACTTCGGGTACGGTGCGCGCGCGCCGGGTTGTTACGCTGACAGGTGGGATCATAGTAGGTGTGGCGGAGCGGAGATAGCGATTGGCGACACTAGACAGGAGTGATTATACACCACTGTTCCCATTTAGGATAGTATCTGCGCCGCCATAAGTGTTCAGTTTGAGGGCAGGCCGTCCCCGAATGTGCAACGAATACCCGAATAGCGGTGCGTGCGCTGCCTGATCTGTGGTCCAGCCACTGGCCCTCCCAGAGGTGTCCCCCGCATTCGGGTATTCGTTGCACATTCGGGGACGGCCTGCGACCTTATAGACTGAACAGTTACGCGCCGCCGTAAGTGTTCATTCTGCAAGCGGCCACATCCAGACGCAGCAGGGCCGGTCACTTGCGTGGACGGGCGAACGGTAGGAGGGTGGCTCCGCCCCGCTACAGCCACCGGGCCCGCAGCGGGAGACCAGCGCGGGCGCGCCACGGTCGCGGGGCGGAGCCATCCTCCTACCGTCCCATACAATTTGGCACTGCGACGAAAAGGGGCTGGGAATTACGATCCCCAGCCCCCATGTCGATCACCTTGTCTTCAAATTAACTCGATCATGCAGAGATCGGCACGATCCATTGATTCTCATTACGGGTCCATTAGCACCATGCCCGCAGTGGAGGCAGTGGACAGCGATGTGGCCGGCGTTGATCCCGCCCAAGTCATACCGCCACCAGCCCAAAGGGACTGAGTACCAGCCCAACTTGTGCCACCACCAGCCCAACTTGTGCCACCACCAGCCCAACTTGTGCCACCACCAG
>JALYUO010000157.1 GCA_030853735.1 Chloroflexota bacterium | reverse complement strand
CCCCAGGTGCGAACTCCGCAGTTGGTTGGGCCACGCGCCTCTCCAGATCATTATCTGAATGACTATAGAAGAAAATTTATGTACAATAACGCCCCGCTGAGACCCCAAGGTAGGGCGTATATAAAGGTGATCGCCCCACAAACGAGGCAAAATCGCCCCTATGGGAAGTGCGGGCCCGCTGATCCGACCTTGCCACGGTGGAAATCGGCAGTGGCGGGCCGCTCGACGGGCCAAATCGGCCAAACCGTGCGTCTGTTTAGCCGCCAAAGCTACGGCTAATTGTGCATAGACTCTAAAGATAGCCACCACCCTACCGATCCTGTATAATAAACCCTAGCAGACAGGACTGACCCGCACTGCCCCTTTTGTGGCAGCGATCCGATAAGGAAAAGCACTAGGCAATGACTGTATTCTTATTTTGGAACCTTAATCGCAAGCCCATTGCCGGCTTAGTGGCAGAGTTAGCTCACGAACGAAGTGTAGATGTATTGATCCTGGCTGAGTGCGAGCGACCACAACGTATTCTTGACGCGCTAAATGAGAGTATACCTGCTTCCGCTTTTTATACATACCATGCAAGTCCCACTGGTGGTAAGATCGAAATCTTCTCCCGCTTCTCTTACGGAGCTATTCAACCGCTTGGTGATTACTTAGGACTAACCTTTCGTGAACTCATAGCTCCTAATGAGAAAGGCATCCTGCTTGTGGAAGCCCATCTACCAAGTAAACTGTATACATCCACAGAAGAACAAATGCTCATGTCCACTCAATTAGTGAGGAAGATAATTCATTATGAAGAGCGCGTAAATCACACACGAACTATAGTCGTGGGGGATTTCAACATGAGTCCTTTCGATCCAGGTCTAACCGCTGCAATTGGATTCCACGCTACTGCAAGCCGCCAAATTGCCCAAAGAGGGGCACGACAAGTGCAGGGTGAAAGCTACCGGTTTTTCTACAATCCCATGTGGAATTATCTAGGGGATCAATCATCGGGACCAGGAGGGACTTATTTTCACGACAGCGCGCCCATGATTAACCTGTTTTGGTATATGTTTGATCAAGTGCTGATCAGACCAGAGTTGTTGGGCAGCTTAGTGAATGAGAGTATCGAAATTGTTACAGACGTTGACGGCAAAAATCTGTTATCCAACAATGGGCAACCCAATAAGCAATTTGCATCTGATCATCTACCCATCCTGTTCACACTCCACTTGACGGAGGATCTCTAATGACGATCAAAAATCTGTGGGGCGAGTTACCCACGACGCAAGAGTTGCGAACGCCCAAAGATATACTTGTGGAACAGGCGCAGATTCTCTCTGATACCACCAAACGTAAGTTGGTGGGTATTGCCGCCTCACAGGTGTTCGATAAAGAAGTTATAAATGATTTTTCTGTAGTAGCGCCGTTTCTGCACAACTACGAGATCACACTACTGCAAGTCAAGCACTCGATCATAAACCCGTACCCTGCTGAGGTTAGTAACGTAATTGATGGAGTACGAACGGAGTGCAAGGACGAAACCGCCTTAGAAGCCACCCTGGCGATGATTCTGCGCTCCAACGAGATACACAGGATCATCGCCATGTTGCTGGCACAAAGCAAAGATTACTCTGATGCCTATGCTTCATAGCCGCAAGTCACCGCCCCAGGACGGCGGCCAGCAGCGCCATGCGGATGAACAGGCCGTTTTGCACTTGGCGGAAGTAGTAGGCGCGCGGGTCGCCGTCGAGGGTCATGGGGATCTCGCTGACGCGGGGCAGGGGATGCAACAGGATCATGTCGCGCTTGGCCCGGCGCATGATTACTTCGTCAATCACGTAATTGCTGCTGGCCTGCTCGTAGGCGCGGGCGGCATGGATCTCGGCCACCGGGCGCAACGCCGCTTGGGTGGCAGGGTCCAGATGCTCGTAGCGCCCGCCGAAAGCGCGCAGGGCGAACTCCTCCAAATGCTGGCTGACGAAGCGTTCTTTTTGCACCCGCGTCACATACAGCACATCTAGCTCGGCAATCGCGGCGGGCAAATCCTCGGTTTCGCTCACTTCGATACCACGCGAACGGGCAAATTGCACATACTCCGGCGGCATCGCCAGCGTCTCAGGCGCGATACAGACCAGCCGCACATGATCGCCGTCAATCGCCAGCAGCTTGATCAGCGAGTGGACGGTGCGCCCGTTGCGAAGATCGCCGGTGAAGCCGATAGTCAGGCCGTGGAGTCCGGCCCCGAAGCGATCTTTGATGGTGTAGAGATCGAGCAGCGCCTGGGTGGGGTGTTCGCCGGTGCCGTCGCCGGCATTAATGATCGGCACGCGCCGCCCGGTGATCTGGCTCAGGTCGTCCGCCGCTGTGGCCGCCTCGCGCGCCGCGCCCTTGACCGTGTGGCGCAACACGATGGCATCGGCATAACAGGCGATAGTCTTGACCGTGTCGTGCAAGCTCTCGCCTTTGGTCACCGACGAGTAATGCACCCCCCCCGCCGTGGTGATGATGCGCCCACCCAGCCGGGCCACCGCCGCCTGGAACGAGAGATCGGTGCGCGTGCTGGCCTCGTAGAACAGGTTCGCCACCACCTGGCCGTCCAACGCCGTGGCCGGCTGATCGTGAGCGATGCCTTCGGCGAAGGCTTTGGCCTGCTGAAATAACGGCTGCAACAGCTCCGGGCTAAACTGTTCGACGCTCAGGATATGCTCCCGCCGCAACCGCGCCAGTTGCTCGGCTCCCCGCTCCGACAGCGGCGCTACCATGCCTGATCCCCCTCTGTGTGCGTGCAATGTGACAACGTACTGCGTATTGCGTATTGCGTATTGCGTATCTCTTAACTGCAACCAATTCAGAACTCAGAACTCAGAACTCGTCACCAAATCTCCCAATCTTCCGCTGATCCCAGCACCGAGGCGATGCCGCCGTGGTACACGCCGTAGTTGCCCCGAAAATAGAGCAACGGCACCGCATCCTCGGCGGCGGCGGCCACCAATTCGCCCACCACAATCACATGATCGCCGCCGGGGTGCAGTTCGTGGAAGCGACATTCGGCGTAGGCCAGCGTGTTGGGCAACAGGGGCGCACCGGTGAGGCCGGGCTGCCAAGCCACGCCGGCAAACTTATCGGGCAGGCGCGAGG
>JALYUO010000141.1 GCA_030853735.1 Chloroflexota bacterium | reverse complement strand
AATCAGTAGTATCGCTACTGCGACTGCCACGCCGACCCGTCCCGCCGCCTCGCCCAGCGCCACCGGCACACCGAGCACCCCGCCGGAGGCCAGCGCCACGGTCAGTGCGACGGCAACCGTCTGTGCGCTGCGCTTCAGCGATGTGCCGTACAATGATCCGACCATCTACTATGCCGTGCCGGTCTACTACCTGGCCTGCCACGGAGTCGTGAGCGGCTACAGCGACGGCACCTTCCGGCCCTATAACCAGACCACGCGCCAGCAGATGGTCAAGATCGTCGCCCTCGGCTTCGCGCTGCCGATCCAAACGCCGCCGGCGGCGGGCACCACGTTTACCGATGTACCGATGGCGAGTGTGTTCTTTGCCTTTGTGGAAACGGCCGCAGCCCGTGGCATCGTCAGCGGCTACGCTTGCGGCGGCACGAACCCGGCGACGGGCGCGCCGGAGCCGTGCGATGGGCCGCGCCGGCCCTACTTCCGCCCGGCCAGTAACGTCACCCGTGCGCAGCTTGCCAAGATTACCGTCTTAGCCGCCGGCTGGGCAACGGTCAGCCCGCCCACGGCAACGTTCAACGATGTGGCGGTGGACAGCACCTTCTACCCCTACATCGAGACCGCCGTGTGCCACAGCATCCTGAGCGGCTACTCGTGCGGCAGCGCCCCCGGCGAACCCTGTCCGGGCCTCTACTACCGCCCCAGCAACAACGCCACGCGCGGCCAGATCAGCAAGATCGTCTACAACGCGCTGAACAGCGGCCCGACCTGCGGCACCCGCTAGAGTGTGCCGCCGACCTCACCCCCGACCCCTCTCCTAAAGGGAGAGGGGATGTGACGACGCGGTGCAATAGGTGAGGGGCACAGAAGTATCGTCACCCTAGACTCCCCCTCTCCTAAAGGGAGAGGGGGAGTCTAGGGTGAGGTCGGTCGGACGCACCACGCGGCGCGGCAAGACATTCTCCGCCGGCCCTTGCCGCCAACCCGGATTGTCACGTATAATTAGGAGGCCCGTTGCGGGCCTATAGCTCAATGGCAGAGCGCGCGACTCATAATCGCTTGGTTGAAGGTTCGAGCCCTTCTAGGCCCACCATGTTACGCTTACCCCGATGGCGGCGCTACGCAGGCGCGGCGCTGGCGCTGATCGCCTGTTGCGCCTGCGACGGCGCGATCACACCTACGCCGCCGCCCCTGGCCTTGCCCACATACCCTGCGCCGGTCGTGGTACGCGACGCGCCGACGGTGCCGCCCAGCCCCACCGTGCCGCTGCCGACCGCCGCCGATCAGGCGACCGTCGCCGACCTGCTGGGGCGCTGGGGCGTGGGCAACCCCGGCCCGCTGCCCGGCGTGCCGACCACCACCCTCAGCCTGGCTCCAGGCGGTGCGTGGCAGGCCCAACGCCTCAGCCGTGCGCCGGCGCAGACTCCCCTTGCCGGCGTGCAGATCGCCCCGGCGCTGCTGCTCACCGCGACCGTGGGGCCGGCCCAGGCGGTTTTTGCGGTTGAGCAGGGCCGTGACTCGCTGATTCCCTACAGCGTGATCTGGACCGGCGACGACGCAGCGAGCGTGGTGTCCTTTGCGTGGCAGCACGATGGGCAGCCGGTAGCACTCACGCCGTTGCTGCTGCTAGATGCTCAGGCGCAGCGCAGCGGTCCGGCGCTGTTCACCCTGGTGAGTGCCCCCGCGCCACTGCCCGCGCTCAGCGGTGAGGCGCTGGCCTATCTGGACGCAACCGCCGATCCGCCCCGCATTGCCATTGTGGATCGGCAGGGCCGGCTGCGCGTGACGGGGCCGGCGGCACACTGGGAATGCGACCGCTGCTGGCCCGACGCGGTCTGGTCGCCGGCCGGCGAGCGGCTGGCCTATGCCACCAGCGCGCCCTTGGCGGTCGCGGCCACTGCGCCCGACGTGCGCGCGCACCTTACGTGGCGGTTGGTGGTGCTTGATGCGGCGGCGGGGCAGGTGCTGTTTGATCAGCAGGGCAGTGTCGTGGAAGCCGCCCAGGTGTTGGGCTGGGATGCCGTGGGCGCGCTGGTCACGATTCGCCGGCCCCTCATCCCGGCCACGCGCATCGCCGGGCCAGTCGGCCAATGGCGCGACACCCCCTATCACCTGCGCCTCACACCGCCCCCCGTGCAATTGGTGCCGCTCACACCCTAGCGCCCCTGTAGACCCGCAATGAATTGCGCCCCTATAGGGACCGGCGCGCAATGAATGGCGGCCCTACAAGAGACCGGCGCGCAACCTCGCCCCGTCTCAGCCCGCGAAGGCGGGCTTCGTTGCGGTAGCCGCGACCGCGGTCGCCTCGTCTCCATCTCCGGTCGCCTCGTCGCCGTCCGTGGTCGGCGGGTCCAGGCTGTAAATTGTGGCCGGTTCTTCGCGGCCTCGGATCGCTACCACGCGCGGCCCGGCCACCGACCAGGGGCCGGTCGGCGTGTCCGTCGCCGCATCGCGCTGCATCAGCGTGTAGGTGCGGGCGCTGATCAGCACTTCGCCGGCCTGCGCGATCCCTACCAAGCGCGATCCCAGGTTCACCGTATCGCCGGTGACGGTGAAGGAAAGCTGCTTCTCCGAGCCGATGTTGCCCGTCACGGCCAAGCCGGTGGTGACTGCCGCCCCGATGATAATAGGCACTTGGTTGGTCGCGCGGCGGGTCAGGTTCAACGCGCGCAAGCCCTGGCGAATCTCGCCGGCGGCGCGCACTGCGTCCAGCGCATGGTTAGGGTCGGGGATCGGTGCGCCAAACACGGCCAGCACACCATCGCCCAGGAACTTATCTATGCTGCCGTGGTGCCGGAACACCGCCGTCGTCACCACCTCCATATAAGCGTTCAGCATCTCCACCACGTCTTCGGCATCCATCATCTCTGACTGGCGGGTGAAACCGCGGATGTCGGTGAACAGCACGCTGATTTCGCCGCGCGTCAGCAACCGCCGGCTGAGAGTGGCCCCTTGCTGCGGCAGCAAGCGATTGGGATTATTGCGGTTCGTTGTGCCTTCGCCGGCGGCAATCGCGCGGGCAACGGCGGGCGAAAAGTAGCGTTCCAGCTCTTGCAGGCGACCCAGGCGGGTGATGGTGCGCGACGCACGGGCAAACAGGCCGACCAGGATCAGATACAGCGCGCCCATGCTCAGGGCAATGGCCGTCCAGGCGCGACTCTGCGCCAACTGGATTTGTGAGACCAGATCCTCGACTTGCTGGTAGACCTCGAACACGCCCACCACGCGAAACGTGCCGCGCTCGACAATCGGCACATAGACCTCCATCAGCGATGCCTGGGCTTGGCGCTGCTCCTCGTTTTCCGCTTTGCCCAGCAGCGAGACTTCCGCTTGCAGTTGCCCAGTGAGGGCGACAGTGAGTTGTGGGTTTTCGGGATGGCTTTCGCCGATCAAATTGGCCCGGTCCGACCAGACAATGCGGTGATCGGGGCTCCAGATTTTGACCAGGTAGATGGGGAGACCGGAGAACATCGCCACCACCGGTTGATGCCAACTTTCCCAGTCGGTTAGATCACTGTAGGGGTGGAGCCGGCTCAAGTCACTGGGCTGGCGCATCAGTAGCGCGGGGGCCATCAACGGGGCGCTACTTGTGACCACGTTCGCTGCGACCGCCGGTTCCTGGCTGGGGTCGCGCACTAGCACATGGGCCCGGACCACATCCGCCAGCGTGTCGCGGGCCGTCGTAATAGAGGAGGTCTGGATCGCATCGCTCACCAGCAGGCCCAGTAGTATGCTGATCAACAGCACGCTGATCAGGCTGATCAGCGAGAAAAACTGCAACAGCGTGACACGGCGCAGCAGCCTCATGGTTGCTCTCCCGGTGGATGGCCGTGCGGAAGGGAACGCACGCCCGCTGAACGGATCCCCTTCCTCTGTAGGGAAGGGGAGCGTGATGAATGCTTAATGGTGTGCGGAAGAGAACACGCGCCCGCCGCAAAGACCCCGCGCTGGTGGGGCGGGTTTACTAGGCAAACGCAATTGGCGGGTGGTTCAGATTGCACTTGGCGGTGCGATTGTGTAATATAGTATCTATGAAGACTCTGACCCCCCATTTTTTGCGATTGTCGCGCGCCGGCCGGCTGGGCCTGGGCCTCGTGCTGCTGCTGGGGCCACTGCTGGGTCTGGCGCTGCGTACCCTCCCGGCGCGTTCCGACCCGTTTGTGGACCCGGCGTTCACCGCCCTCTGGACGCGCACGGACCAGCCCGTGGCCGGGCACCAAGCCACGCGCACCTGGCTGTGGGGACCGGCTCCTGGCGCAGCCAAGCGCGAAGCCTACGCCGAAGGATCGGGGGGCGTGCGCTTGGTGCAATATTTCGACAAAGGGCGTATGGAGATCAACAATCCCAACGCCGACCCCACTGCGCCGGGGTTTGTCACCGGGGGGTTGCTGAGTGTCGAACTGATCAGCGGGCGGCTGCAAACCGGCAACACCCGCTTCGAGAACCGCGCTGCGGCGCAGATCCCGCTGGCAAGTGACCGCGATGATCCCGCCGCGCCGACGTATGCCTCGTTTGCGGCGGTCAGCAGCCTAGTCGGCGGCGAACACCAAGCGCCGAGCGCCGTGGGCAACCCGGTGGATCAGGCCATTGCCCGCGACGGCAGCGTGACTCCGTTTGGCGGGGCGGCCGGCTACGGCGTAGCCTACGCCGCCTATGAACCGCTGACCCATCACAATATCGCCGCTGTGTTTTGGCAGTTCCTCAATTCCACGGGTCTGGTACAGACCGCCGACGGCCTGACCGACGCACCGCTGTTCAATCCCCGCTACGCGCTCACTGGCCTGCCGATCAGCGAAGCCTATTGGGCGCAGGTCAAAGTGGCCGGCACGCGGCGCGATGTGCTGATCCAGGCATTTCAACGGCGCGTGCTGACCTATCTGCCGGCCAATCCGCCGGCCTTCCAGGTGGAGTTGGGCAACATCGGCCTGCACTACCTGGAATGGCGCTATACGCCGGGAGCTGCGCCGACCCTGATCCCGTTGCCGGGCGGGCCGCCCGTTCCCGCCGCCCTGGCGAACGTCGCGGTGACAGCGATCAATCCGGGGCGCAGTGGCCTTGATCTAAACGAGCAAACGGTGAGCCTGATCAACAACGGCAGCAGCCCGGTGCCGTTGGGCGGCTGGCGTTTGGTCAGCCCCAAAAACGACCACCTGGACACCTACAACTTCCCGCCGGGCTTTGTGCTGCCGGCCGGGGCGACGCTGACGGTCTATGCCGGGCAAGGGCTGGACAGCGCGACCAAGCTGTATATGCGCCGCATCACTTGGCTGTTCGACTCAACCGGCTTTGATGGGGTGTTCCTCTATGACGGACTGGGCCGCGAGGTGAGTCGCTTCTTCTTGCAGGGCGGCGTGGCTCCGACTCTGCCGCCGGCCCCGGCGGATGCCACCGCGACCCCGGCGGATGCCACCGCCACGCCGAGCGATGCTACGGCTACGCCCACGCCCGCCGACAACCCGACCGCGACCGTCACGGCCACCGCTGCTGCCGATGCCGGCACGCCCACTGTGACCGCTACCCCCGGCGGCCCGACCGCGACCATCACGGCTACGCCGGCCAAGGGCACCGGCACGGCCACGCCCGCTACGGCTCTCGGCACGGCCACGCCGACCGCGACGCTCCAGACGCGCGACGGCACTGCTACGCCCACGGCTACTGTTCGGCCCTAGCAGTACGGCGCACACAGCAGAGGGCCACGTCTAAGCAGGCGTGGCCCTCTGTTTGGTGTGTGCTATAGTAATTCAGCTAATGATCTGGCGAAGCGAATGTCCCAGCAACTGAGGAGTTTGCACCCCCAGGTGTGAACTCCGAGGGCAGCGCGTCGTTCGCACCTGGGGG
>JALYUO010000140.1 GCA_030853735.1 Chloroflexota bacterium | reverse complement strand
CAGCACCACTCTCTCGCCGCTCGGCAACGTAAAGCAGGTCTGGTCGGCAACGGGGCCAGACTCGATTTTGGCCCAAAGCTGGCCCCGGTCGCCCGCAGGACTGCTCGCCAGCACCCGCTGTTCGTGGTCTAACAGCCATACCGGAGCCGTGACGACACCCGCCAAATTTTCAACAACCAACTCTGCGGTTGCCACGTCAATTTTATCCATGCTCGTCTGCCCTTCACTTACGCCCCCGCCGGCCTCCTGCGGATAAGCGTTGCGCGTATTATAACGAGCAATGGTGCAACATTCAAGGAATTAAACGAAAAAACAGCCTATTTTTGGTAAAATGCCAAAATCTCCTTCTAAGGGCTATACAGCACCCAGAACTTTATAACGGTCTACACTTGTATAATAGTCTTTCGTGTCGGTTGGGAAAGGGGTAGGTTGTAGGGGCGCTGCTTGCCGCGCTCGTGTCCGTTAGGGGAACGGGTAGGTTGTAGGGGCGCTGCTTGCCGCGCTCGTGTCGGTGGGGGGCGCGGCTGGTTGTAGGGGCGCTGCTTGCCGCGCCCGTGTCGGTGGGAGGCGGAGCGCGGCTGATTTGCAAACCTAGCGCAAGCACACCTGACCGGGCAACCTATCGGCAACAGCTACGGGCGCAGCAAGCAGCGCCCTACCGCCTACCCGGTCGGCGGAATGTAGTTAGTAGCGTTCCTGATGCACCAGTTCGCTGAGCGGGCGGCGGGCATCGGACTTCTTGGGGCGGGCATCGGCGGCGGCAGGGGGGTAGCCCAGACCGACGGTGGTGCGAACCCGGTGCGCGTCGGGGATGCCTAGCAGGCGCTTGGCCGCCGCGCCGTCGTCTTTATACCACCAGATGCCCGCCCCCAGGCCGTGCGCGGCGGCGGCCAGCAGCAGGCGTTCGGTGAGGCGACCCTCGTCGTAGGTTTCGATCTCCGGCAGCGCGCCGTTCATCACGATCACGATAGCCGCCGCCGCGCCCGGCAGCCAGGAGCCGCCGTTCTCGGCCTCAGCCACGGTTTGCAGGGTAGCGTGGTCGTGGATCACGACAAACTCCCACGGTTGGCGATTCATGCCGCTACCGGTCCAGCGGCCCACCTCCAGAATGTCCTCCAGCGCCGCCGCCGGCACCGGATCGGAACCGAATTGCCGGACCTGATGCAGCTTTTTCAGCAGCGCGATGTGGGCGGCGGGGTTGGTGTCAGTGCTGCTATCCATAGGGGTGGCCTCCTGTGCCATAGTGCGTTATAGACGCTGTAACGGGACACGCCCCGGTTAGCGCGTGCCGAGTAAACGATAGCGATGCAGCTTAAACTGATAGAACAGGTAGCAGCCCAGGCAGAATCCGGCTAGGGCGACGCCGGCGGCGGTCACCAGCACGCCGCACAGCACCCAGCCCACCACCGGCCCGCCCAGCGCAAACGCCACCTGGGCCAGCGCCAGCATCAGCACGGCAATGCTGTTATTGAAGCGCATCAGGCGGCGATCTTCGCGTTCGGCGCTGGGCAGGTAGCGGGCTAACAGGCGCTTACCCACCTGGAAGATCAGGCTGCCGCGCGGTCCAAACAGAACCGCGCCCAGCAAGACGACCAACAGAACCGTCGAAATCAGCGGCTGTTGCAGGAGAAAGCCGCCTACCAGACTCACGACAATAACCCAGCGGTTGAGGGTGACAATGGGCACGGAGATTCCCAGGTCGGCCTGTGCAGTGGCGGGCGCAGTAGCGGTAATGGTCATAGATGGCTCCTTGCCGGGGCGTAACCCTGGCCGTACAGATACTGTGAACTACACAACTCCCGTATAGCATAGCGCAAAAGGAGGCCGTCTGATGTGGCTGCGCTTACGCTCAGGTAGTAATGGGAAACGTTTTCAGAAGAGGTGAGTTGTGTAGCTTATAAAAACCGCGTCCCAGTGGCAGCACCGAGACGCGATTAGCTATGTGGTACGTTACTCTATTTCGATGGTGGTGCTATCGGTGGAACTTGGGTGGGCGCAGGACCGGGCAGGTGAGTCGGCACCGGCACATAGGGAATGCCAACCGGCAGGGCTGCTGTGGGCGACGTGTCGCCCCAATGTAAAGTGCGTGGGCCTCTGAACTCAGGACAGGTGACAGCCGGCGGGCCTTGCTCATCGGGTAGACTGGCATCGTTCAGTGCTTTCTTAAAGTGGCTGTCATTGCCCGTCTCTATAGAAGTTACGTCACCTGCCCAGACATCATAAACATAGGCTATGTAGTTTGTGGGAGCGGGTCTTGTTGGACGTGATGCTGGTAATTGGGCTTGAAACTGACCTTTTAGAATTACCAAAATAAAGGGAGGTTCTTCAATAGTTCCCCAGTCAGCTAGGCAAGACAAGCCAAGGTTTGGTAAGTCCTGACGTTTAACAGAACGTACCAGTGCCAGTTGCGGCGACGCAGTTCCAGGCACTGCATCATGACGAACTATCGCTTGCTTCTGGGCATACTGTCCTATGTCGGCAAGGGATTTGCCAACGAAATTACCGGGACGGAGGGGCACAGGAGTACCATCTGTCCGTAAAGGTATTACGGTACTGCCGATTGCATAGGTTCCCGATCCGCAAGAGCTAAGTACCATACTCAGGCACAGAACACACAATATGGTTATCGCACTTGCTGCTTTGGAGTACCTCATAATAACCGTTCTCCTTCATCATGGAACATATGACTGGCTCCAGCTACCATAATTACAGTAGTTTAGCGGAGGGCTATGCATCTTAAACCAGGGACTTTCCGTTACATCATAGCACGTTTGGAACAGCGATCCACCGGATACCTGCAATGCGAAGTATGAAATATTGACATTACCAGTACCTAAATCAAGGCGATTCGTTTCCGTGCCAACCACAGCGAAGGGTAGCTTACGTAGAGGTTGGCTTATGGCTAACTGAATACATCCACCAGAAGGGCAGTAGTTCATTTACCATTGATCACCGCCAATACTCGTCACCTGATAGCCATAAGAGACTGTAGGCGATAGAGGATAACCTGTTGCTTGTTGAGAACCACTAAGATTCGTTTGTGAGTTACCCCATGAGTAGTAAGGATAATAAAAGAAATTACCCCGTCCATCGGTAGTTTCTTGAGCACCAGCCTCAGCAAAACAGCAGTTATATATATCTGTCATTGCTACAAGTGCCACTATGAAATCCCCACTCTGCTCAACGCTCACCCTTTGCGGTGTCGTCAAATTAGCTTGTGCAGTAACCCATTGACCTCTTCTCTGAGCAAAGGCTTGCCCATAATTATTAATTGCTAAAACTAAATAAATATGGGCCACTGCATCCGCTCGAAGTACAGCATTCGTAGGGAAAAAGCAAGGCTGGCTATTGGACCCACACACCGGATGTGACGGGGCATCAGGTGGATATTGCGCTACAACATCTCTCATTACCCCCACTTCGACATAATGGAACAGGCTATCAGTAGTAGCTATATCACTGTATGGCGAGGCCATAGCTGAAGTATTATCATTAAATCCCACAGCAAGAGTGGTGAATTTCAACATTTGTTGGCGAGTAATATTGCTACACCAACGGAAGTACAACTGATTAAGGGTCTCTGTTAAGCCCGTACACGGATTTATGTAATAACCATCACCAGTATACCCACCAATAATACCTCGCTTATAAGCAGTTTCAATAAATGGGTAAAAAACATTACTGGTAGGAACATCAACGAAGTGCGGTCCGCCAGCCGTATCTATCGGCCACAAAGCGCCCTTTGCTATCATTTTAGAAAATTGACCACGACTAACATTACTATAGGGGCGAAAAGTTCCATCACTATACCCGTCAACAGCCCCGCGCCTACTTAGATAGCTCAATCCTCCACAGAAATAATCATCAAGACTTACATCGTTATAACCAGCCACAGTCCCACCACCGCACGCCAAAGCATCGGGGTTGGACCCCGCGTTCTTCTGGACAGAGGTTTGCGGGACACTCACTGTGTTCGTTGCCCCAAGTCTAAGTTCGTGTGCTGTGGCTTTAGGAATGGAGTCAACCACCATGCCTAAAAGAAGGATCAGCAGCAGTGAACAGGCCCGACAGGTAAGTTTCATGAACCTAACCTAGCACTTTCTCTCACAGTCGTGGTGCAACAGGAAAACAGTACCGCTAAACCTATCGCGGTTGAGCCTATTATAGCGCCAGTACTAAAGCTTGTCAATAGTTTTTTTTTAACCAATTTTGCGGGAAAGTGGTAGTTTATATTATGTGGATCGATCCAGAAGCATATATCTACTCTAGAGTGAAGTACTGTGCCGCACAAGACCACACTACTGAGGTTGGCACGCAACCTATCGCTATTACACTACAGCCGCCCCGCTGCGGGTACGCCCGGCACAGAATCTGCTCACTCGATGCTGGACCCGGTTTGACCCTTCCCGCTGGCCCGCGACCGGGAGCCGCGCCGGCTCACAAGGAGACGATCACTAATGGCAACTAAGCCGCCGTTTGGAGTGTTTGTGCCGCAAGGTTGGCGCATGGACCTGGTAGATATTGCCGACCCCATCGAAAAGTACGAAGCAATGACGCGCACCGGCCAGGCGGCCGAGCGGCTGGGCTTCGACTCGATCTGGGTCTATGATCATTTTCACACCGTCCCCACGCCCGAACTGGAAACGAACTTCGAGTGCTGGACGATCACGGCCGGGCTGGCGCGCGACACCACACGCATCCGCATCGGCCAGATGGTGACGTGCAACGGCTATCGCCCGCCGGCGCTGCTGGCGAAAATCGCCTCCACGGTGGACGTGATGAGCCACGGGCGGCTGGATTTCGGCATTGGCGCGGGCTGGTATGAGCATGAGTACAAAGCCTACGGCTACGACTATCCCGACGGCCCCGAACGGCTACGGATGCTCGATGAAGCCTTGCAGGTGATCCATGCGCTGTGGAAGGACGACTACGCCACCTTCGAGGGTAAATACTACCAGTTGCACGGCGCGATCAATGAGCCGAAAGGCGCGCAAAAGCCGCACCCGCCGCTCTGGATCGGCGGAGCCGGCGAAAAGGTGACGCTCAAACTGGTGGCGAAATATGGCGATGCCTGCAATATCAGCGGCATTGACGCAGAGACCTATCGCCACAAGTTCGAGGTGTTGCACGGCCACTGTCAAACGCTGGGCCGCGACCCGGCCACGATCATCCACTCAGCCAACATCACCGCGCTGCTGCTCGATCCCAGCGATGTGGGCCGCGCCGAGGAAGTGACCGCGCCCTATCGCTTCGGGCGCTCGCTCGACGAGGTGCGCCAGGGCAACTTCGTCGGCACCCCGGCGGAGCTGGTGACGCTCTGCCACAAGCTGATGGATGTCGGTGTGGACTACTTCATCTTCTACCTGCCCAATGCCAAGCAGATCCAGCCACTGGAGATGCTGTACAACGATGTCGTGCAGGCCGTGCGCGGCTAGACCTTTTTCACACCACAAAGACACAAAGGACACAAAGAACGAAATAATAACCGTAATTCTTTGTGTCCTTTGTGTCTTTGTGGTGTAATTATGTCAAGGAGGCTACCATGACCCATCTTACCCAACGGGCGCTCAGTTTGGCCGGTGGTCTCCTCCTGGCGCTGATCGGGGGGCTGCCCAGCGCGACCCAGGCCGCGCCACCCACGCAGGCGGCGGGGGTACAACTGCCGGCGGGGTTCAGCCTCAGTGTCTACGCCACGGGGTTGCAGGATGCACGCTTCCTGACCTACAGCCCGGCGGGCGATCTGTATGTGGGCCAACTGCTGGGCAGCAACAGCGCGATCACGATCTTGCCCGACCGCAATCATGACGGGCAGGCGGATCGAGCGATCCGCGTGGCGACCGACCTAAACTCGCCCAACAACGTCAGCTTTCGCCCGACGGGCTTTGGCACCGTGTTCGCAGTCGGCGCGTTTGACCGGGTGCGGATCTATACCGATACGCGCGGCGACCTGTCATTTACCGATTCGGCCACGCTGGTCAGTGGCCTGTCGAACGTGACCAGTGGGCGGCACAAGACCAAAACGGTCAGCTATGGCCCGGACGGGCGGCTCTACCTATCCAAAGGCTCGGCCAATGACGACCCGCCTACGGCAGAGTCCATTGTCGGCGTGTGGCGCTACAATGCCGACGGCAGCGACGGGCAAAAGATCGCGGCCAACCTCCGCAACAGCGTGGGTTTGGCCTGGGACGCAGTGGGCGGCGGCTTTTGGGGAGCCGACAACGGCTCGGACGACCTAGGGGCCAACCTTCCGCACGACGAACTGAACCTCCTGAGCGGCGGCGGCGACTACGGCTGGCCCTATTGTTACGATAAAGGCATTCACAGCCCCAATGCGGCGGCCTATGATTGCAGCAAGACGCGCAATCCCAGCGTGTTGCTGGGACCGCACGCAGGCGCGCTGGGCATGGCCTTCTACACCGGCGGCAGCTTCCCGGCGCGCTACTGGGGCGGGCTGTTCGTCGCCTACCACAGCGTGCAGTATCCGGCCCAGCGCGGCATTTGGTTCGTGCCGTTCAGCAACGGCCAGCCCAGCGGCCCGCCCGCACTGTTCCTCCAGCGCACCGCCGGCGGCAAGACCAACCGCTTCCTGGGCGTGGCTGTTAATCCCTATGACGGATCACTGATGGTCAGCGACGATGCCGAGGGGACCATTTACCAAGTGCGTTACACCGGCCCGCCCCCGACCCCCGCCCCTGCCGTGGCCGCACCGCCCGCCGTCGCCGGCAAGCCGGCCCAGCAGCCCGCCGCCGATTTACCCGGCGCAGTGCGGCGCTTCCCAGAAACCGGCTATACGCTGGCCGGGCCGTTCCTGCAATACTGGTTCTGGAACGGCGGCTTGGCGCGCTTTGGCTATCCGATCAGCCCACCGCTCACCGAACGACTGGCCGATGGGCAAAGCTACACGGTGCAATATACCCAGCGGGCGCGCCTGGAATATCACCCCGCCAATCGCGGCGGCGCGTATGCGGTGCTGCTAGGCCGGCTGGGGGCCGATCTCGTGACGGGGCGCAGTGAAGCGCCGTTCCAAGCCGCTACCGCCGCACCCGGCGCAACATTCGTCGCCGCCACGGGGCACAACCTGAGTGGCCCCATCGGCGCATATTGGGCGCAGAACGGCGGCCTGCCGGTGTTCGGCTACCCCCTCAGCGAAGCCTTTATGGAACGCAGCACCACCGACGGCCAGACCTATCAAGTGCAATATTTCGAGCGTGCCCGCCTGGAATACCATCCCGAACACGCGGGCACCGCCGATGCCATCCAACTGGGCCTACTCGGCGTGCAAGCCCAACAGACTCGCTATGGGCGGTGAGGCGCGAGTTCTGAGTTCTGAGTTCTGAGTTAGGCGATGAAGCACCGCACAAGAGGCACTGTAGCAGCGCATGGCGTGCGCGAGTTCGAAGGACAGAAACGTGCCCACCGTGCGTTGATCCTCCACCCCCGCGCACGCTGTGCGCTGCTACAGTGGTCATCGTGCCGAAACCCTCTTGATATACGGCTACCCACCACTCCACAAGACTCGTGCGGCAAGCGGCTCCGTTCTCTCTACAGAGACTAACAAAAGGAGCCGACTCATGCGCTTACGAATTACTACTGTACTAGGATTACTCCTGGGGATCGTGATCAGCGCCCCGACCAACGCCGCACCTGCCGCCAACCCGGCCCAATCCGCAATCCGCAATCCGCAATCCGCAATCCGTGCGGACCCACCGACCGGTCAGATCGCGCAAGGCCACGTTGAGCCGGTGCCGACCGGAGAACTGGTCGTGGGCGTGCGCGACGTGACGCTGGCGGCGGGAGCGGGCACCGAGGTCGGCGGGCCGTTCGGCTTCTTGGTGGACGAAGACGGGCTGTTGGACGTGGCGGGCCTGTCGCAAGCCACGCGGTTGAAGCTGGGCCAGTCCGTGTTCCTGCCCGCCGGCAGCTACCACGTCAGCAATCCCAGCCCGATCCCGGTGCGCTTCCGCTTCATCGGCACCGGCAGCCGGGGCGCGGTGACGGGCACGGCTTATGAGATGGAGCCGTTGCCGTGGGGGCCGGGCGCAGGGCTGGCTTACGATGTGAGCCTGAACCGCGAGCCGTTCAGCGGCGGCAGCGCGACTGGCTGGCATCTGCACACCGGCCCGGCCTTTGGCGTGCTGGACGGCGGCACCTGGGAAAATCGCCAGGCCGCCGGGCCGGTCCGCCGCATCCCCACGCCCGGCTACTACATCCAGCCCGCCGGACCGATCCATCAGTTGGCGCAAGTCGGCAGTGGCGGCATGGCCTTGATCGTGCAGTTTTGGCCGCCGGGCCAGAATAAATCACCGGGCGGCGCGGGCATCGCCGCCGGCACGCCGACTGTGCTGACGGTCGCCACACCCATTGCCGCACCCGCCGCTACCCAGTTGCCGACCTCTGGACAAACCCCCACGCCCGCGCTCACTGCCCCGGCCACCGTAGCGCCAGCGGTCACGCCGACCGGCAACGATGCCGTGGGC
>JALYUO010000123.1 GCA_030853735.1 Chloroflexota bacterium | reverse complement strand
CTCCGAGGGCGGCGCGTCGTTCGCACCTGGGGGTGCCAACTCCTCGGTTGGTAGGGCCACTTGCGTCACCAGATGATTAGCTGAATTACTATAGGTTGGCGGGCGCGCAACATTCTGCTCTGCATCACTATGCGACTAGATACTTGACATAATGATCACCAACCAACGGATGCGCCGGCTCCTGGCAGCAGGCGGGGTGCTGCTGGCCCTGCTGCTGGGCGGGGCGCTGCTGACTAGCCTAGCTCCCGGCGGGCGCAACGGCTATGCGGTCCCCGACGGCGGCACCGTGGGCCTGGCCCCGCCATCCGCCACGGCTGTTACCGCAACCGCGTTGCCGCCGACCCTTGCGCCGAGTCCTCCCGCGTTGCCGGCGACCGTTGCGCCGAGTCCCACCCCGACCGTTGCGCCGAGCCGCACCCCGACCGCTCTGCCTGCCACGGCGCTGCCTGCCACGATCCCCGCCGGCAGCGCGACCCCTGTCGCCACGGGTGGGTTCACCGTTACGCCCACGGCCACGCCGACTGCGATTCCGCCGGAAACTCCGCAACCGGCGGCCTGGCTGCACCGGGCCACCGCCCATTACGATCTCTACTACCTGCCCGATAGCCCGGCGGCGCACGACATTGCGCGGCTGGCGACGATGAGCGAGACCGCGCTCCAGCAGGCGGCGGCGCGCTTGCAAGCGCCACCCACCACGCGCATCCGCATTTATTTCGTGAACCGCATCTTTTGGCAGGGTGGTGCGTCTTATGTAGGGAACGAGTTGCTGCTGTCCTATCCCGACGCAGCGCGGGAGTATACTTCGACCTCCCTGGCGCGGGTGCTGCAACACGAAACGACGCACGCGCTGGTGGAGCAACTGCTGGGCAGCCCTGACCATAAGGGCGGCTTGCTGGGCGAAGGGGTGGCCGTGTGGGACGCGGGGGGGCACTATCAAACGGAACCGCTGGGCACGCTGGCGAGTACGTTGGTGGGGGACAACGCGGACCTCTATCTGTCGCTGACCGATTTGCGGCGCGATTTTTACGGCGCGCAGCATGAGATCGCTTACCTGGAAGGGGGAGCCTATGTGCAGTGGCTAGTGGCGCGCTGGGGCTTGCCCCAATTCAAGCAGTACCTGGCCCAGCCTGACGATCCGCAGCCGATCTATGGGCTCGATTCGGCGGGGCTGGAAGCGGCCTGGCGCACTTGGCTGGCCGCGCAGCCGCACACGGCCGCCGACAGCGCCGCAGTGCGCCTACGGGTGCGCTACTACGATTTGATGCGCCGCTATGAGGTCGCGTTGGACCCCCATGCCCGCCTGTTGCCCGACCCATCGCCGTCGCAGTGGGGACCGACGCTGCTTGCGGTGTTCCGCCGGCCCGCCAGCGCGCCGCTGAACCAGGCGCTGGAAGCAGACTTTGTGCGTGCTGGGACGGCGCTGTGGAGCCGCGACTTGGCGACCTGTGCGCGCCTGCTGGACAGCATCGCGGCGCGGATTCCCTAGGGCAGGGTGATCCGCTTTTCGCCGGTGGGCCACCATAAGGCCAGTAGGGGCGGCAGCAACAGTACCGCCGACTGTGCGCCAGACCGGTTCTAGAGCATACCGGCAAAATGGGTGCAAAAATAGGACAATTGTCCCGTGTTTTTTCCAAGCGTTTCGGGTATAATGTAATATTGTAATCCTAATATTTCGCTAATCAGGTTAACGATCTCCAAAGGGGTGATATTGATGCGGGTTCATAGCTCTACTTCGATGCTGCCGGGACTCGGCACGGGACGGGTACGGCCGGCGCTGGGCACGGCGGCGGTACTGTTGTTGACGCTGGCGGGCTTCGGCCTCAGTGCGCTGACCGGAGGCGTATCGCGCTCGGCGGCGGCCATGCCGGCGGGCACCGGCGCAACTACCAGTGGGGTGGCGACCCCCAACGGAGTCGTGCTTGACGCAACCACCTTGAGCAGCCTGCTCCAGGCTCCGATCACGCTGCACGTCACCGGCAGCACCGCGCAACTGACGCTGACCAGCAAGCTGTTGCGCGGAGCCGTGGTCACAGACACGCTGGGTGTGTTCACACCGACCGCCCGCCTCGATCAGGCGAAGTTTAACGCCCTGCTTGCGCCGTTGGTGAGCAAAGTGCAGACCATCCCGCACGACGCGAAGGTGGATCTGGTGGCCGGTAAGCCGGCGCTGGTGTCCGAAAAGTCCGGCCAGACGCTGGATCTCCAGACGGCGATCAACATCACGGTCGCCGCCGCCACGAGTTCCAACCGCACGGCTACCCTCGCAGTGATCCCCGTCCCCGCAAAGGTGACCAGCCTGACGGTCGCGCCGTTCTACGCGCAATGGTCGGCCATTTTGACTAACGGCTTCACCTATCGCTACAACGGCAAGACATGGCGTGTCACGAGTTCGGCCTTTGCCACCTACATGAAATTGAGTCAAAGCGACCTGCTCGGCAGCTACCAACTGACCGGCATCCGCAGCGCGCTGGATGATCGCTTGTGGCACATCGAAAGCGACATCAATGTGCGCGCCGGCAACAGCCGCTTCCGCTTGGTGAACGGCCAAGTGAAGCAAACAGCGGGCGCGCGCAATGGGCAGCAGTTGGATCATGAGGCCAGCCTCGCGGCGGCGGTGGCCGCCGTCACGGCGAACCAATACCAATCCGACTTGATCGTGAATACGCAGACTGGTCCCGGCGGTAGTACGGCCCCGCAAACCGTCAGCACGCCGGATCTCTTAGGCCGCTCGACCACCTCCTATGTCGGTTCCTCACCCGAACGGGCGCATAATGTGGAGTTTGGCACCTCGCTGATTGATGGTGCGCTGGTGCCGCCGGGCGGTGAGTTCGATACCGCTGCCACGATGGGGTCACTGACCCTGGCTGCCGGCTTCCAGATGGGCTTCGGCATTGTCTCGGACGGCAAAACTGTGACCACGGTGCCGTCGGAAGCGGGCGGCATTTGCCAAGTGGCGACCACCCTGTTCCATACGGTTTTCTGGGCCGGCTTACCAATCACCGAGCGCCATAATCATAGCTACTGGATTAGTTCGTATGGGGTCGCGCCCTATGGCCTGCAAGGGCTGGATGCGACGGTCTCGCCGCCGGAAAAAAGCTTCCGTTGGCGCAATAACACCAACGGCTGGATCTTGATCAAAGCCCGCGCCGCGAAAGGCACCGTCACCTTCGAGCTATGGGGCACCAAGACCGGCTGGCAGGTAAAAGTAGATAAACCGGTGATCACCAAAACGGTGGCGACCGACCGCACGCCGATCTACGAAAAGAGCGACTTTGTGAAATGGGGCGTGACGCGCCTCGTTGAACACGCGCAGCCCGGCTTCAGCAGCGACATCCACCGCCAAGTGTTTGACGAGCAAGGTCAGCTCATTGACGATTGGCACGCCGTCAGCACCTATCTGCCCTCGCACAACCGCTATCTAGTGGGGCAGAAGGGCAAACCGGCGGCTCCGCGCCCAGCGGCCACCCCCGCCCCGGCGCGCCCCACCGCCGCGCCCGTGCCGCCGACGGCTGTACCCGCGCCGCCCGCGCTGCCGCACCCGTAGTACGGTGCGTGGCAAGTGGCAAGTGAAGATTGTAGGCGCGCATTCGATTGCGCGCCTACCGTCTTTTTAGGGGCTAGGGTCGCCTCGGTATGCTGACTTATTAGGATGGCCTAATGACCGAGATCACTTGGAGCGTGGCACAGGCGGGCTTGCAATTGGGCTTGGAGCGTCCGACAGGGCCACCCCAGGCCGGGAGCGGGCTGCCGGTGCCGTTGCATTTCCGCAATGGCGGCGGGTATCCCTTGCGTCTCTACTGGGTGGACAGTGAGCCATTCCGTGGCTTGCAGAGTATTCTTATGCTCTGGCTAACGTTGCCCGGTGCGGGGGTGAGCGTGCCGGCCACGTTGCCGCAACTCCAGCCGCACGGCTATGTTGTGACAGAGGCCGACTTTCTGCTCGTGCCGGCCGGCCAAACGGCGATCCGCCGGCAAACCCTCTGGATTCCGGCAAGCTATGATCAGCATGACTTTGCCCGCCAGGGCATCACGGTCGGCTGGATCTATGAAAACACCATTACAGCGTGGCCGGGTGGGGTGCTGACCCTCGATGGACCGACCCGCACCCTGTTCGGTGGCGGTCCGATCCCCTACATCT
>JALYUO010000101.1 GCA_030853735.1 Chloroflexota bacterium | reverse complement strand
CGGTGCGGTAGGCGAAGCGGACTGCGCCTACCGCCGTGTCCGCCACCAGATCGGTGAAGCTGCCGGGGGCTAGGTCGGTTGTCAGGGTCGGGATCAGCGCGGTCAGCGCCTGGGCCGCGATTTTCGGCTGTAGGCTGTCGGTGTAGAGGCCATAGGCGTTCTGCGAAGCGTTGTCGCCGCCGGGATAGTTGTTGAGCATCCACTTGCCGCCGCCCGCGTAGCCGTTCGCGTACAGATAGAGCCAGACGGCCGTCTCCAGGTTGGCCGTCACCCTTTGGTCCACCGGCGCTACGCCGGGCACGGCACTCTCTTCATTAGAGTAGCCGAACTCTTCCAGCATAAACGGCTGGCCGCTGAACGTGGCGCGCAGGTTGGTTAGGACCGCTAGAGTGCGGGTAAAGTTTGCCGGCCCGGTCGCCACGAAGCGGTGCGGTGCTTGGAAATCCAGCAGGCGGTTGGCGCTAAGTTTCGCCAGCACGATGTTGCTGTAAGCGACCGTGATCAGGTGGTTAGGATCGGCGGCACGCACCGCGTCGCGTTGCACGGTGATCCAGCGGCGCAGGGTGTCGTCCAGTGCGCCATAGAAGGCGCGCCACGCCGCAGAGTCGGGCGAGTCCATGTAGTCCAGCGTGGTCTTGTCGGGGTGCGCGTTGACCCAAGCAGTCGCGGCATCAAGAAACTCGCGGTAGAGGCGGTAGCTGTTGACATAAATATAGGCTTGCGTGTCGGTCAGCCGGCTGGGAATCAGGGTGCGGCCTTCGGCGCTTTGTCGGTAGGCGGGGATCGCGGCCTGGGCGATCCGTTCGCCGTAGATGCCGATCAGCCGGTCGGTTTGCAGCGCCGGCGCGCTGTCAGGATAGATCGACAGCGCGACGAGATCGAACTGCGGCTCGTTTTTCAGATCATAGGCCAGGATCACCGGCTCGTCGCGGAAGTGGGTGGCGATGCGCGTCTGTAGATCCGTGACCCGCGCCAGATCCGGCTCGACATAATCACTGAAGGTGACGATCAGCGCCAGCCCGTGGCGGCGCGCGATGTCCACGGTCAGGTCCAGTTTGCGGAACTTGCCGGCCAGCACATCGTTTTTGAGCGGAGTCTGGATAAATAGGCGCACCGTGTTCAGGCCCAGGCCGGCGGCGCGGGTGAAGTCGGCCTCGATCAGCGAGGGGTCAAAGCTGCTGTCGTCCCAGATGCGCCAAGCGCGGTCGGGCGGGCCGACATAGTTGACGGTCCAGGCAAAGAAAGCGCGGCCGTCGGGGCGCACAAAGCGGCTGCCGTCGCTGGTGAGGCCGATGAAACCGGGCGCACCGAAGCCCGCCGTGGGCCGCCAGGCCACCAGAGGGGCCAGGAGCAAGGCCAGGAGCAGCAAGGCGTGGCTGATGCTGCGCTGTGGGCGGTGATGGGACATAGCGAACCCCGGCTGTGATGTGCCTCGGTTGGATTGCTGGGTAGCGGCGCTTAATCGCTGGGTGTTTTGCCGATGCGGTACGAACAGGCTTGCCCGCCTTTGCCCCGACACTCAAACTCCTCGACCGGGAACGTTTTGCCGGTGGCCCAACGGAGCGTTGCCACGAGCGCGCCGGCCATCGCGCCGCAGCCAATGTCGGTGTGGCGGTTGTAGCAATAGGGGCACATCCCCACGCTGTATTCGTAATGGTCGCCCCGGTCGTGCAGGCCGATGGGGATGCCGAGTTCGCGCGTGCGCGAGGCGACTTTTTCGATGCTGAACTTCATTTTCATCGCCATGGGCATAAACTTCATCGCTGTGGCCGTCACGCCCAGGAGACGCGGTTGCTCGTTGATGCCGTAGTTGATCAGTTCCTGGCCCACGCGCAGCTGCATAGACTTGGCCGCGCGGCCATAAAAGTCTTCCATGGCCTTGCCGAAGGCGCTGTACTCGCTGTAGGGCACGTTGAACACGATCTCGTTGGGCGGGTAGTTGCCGACATATTTATCCAGGCCGGCGCTGCGGAGCATCGCGCCCACGCCTTTTTCGCCGGTGACGCGCTCCACGGCCATGATCAGCAGGCGCATCCCGGCAGCGGGATAGAGCGGTTCCTCGCCTTCGTGCCGCGTCGGTGCGTGGATCGGATCGTCGTCGTGTTCCCCCTCTTCGGCGGCGCTAAAGGTCTCGCTTGGCGCGGGGGGCGCGGGGGCAGCGGCGTTCGCGCTGGGCGCAGCGACGGCCGCTTGGGCCTGGGCGGCGGCCATTTGTGCTTCGCGGCCCCGCACCCAAGCCATGCCTTCCAGCGCTTGGGTGTTGTGGGGATTGATCGCCAACACCCGTTCCAGGCAGCCTTTCATCATCGGCAGGTTATTCGCCACGCCACTGAGCCAGAGCCAGGCTTCTTCGTGTTGCGGCTGTAGCTGCACCACGCGCCCCAGGTACTCACGGGCCAGGTCTTTCTGGCCGGAGGTCGCCGCTGTTTTGCCTTTATGGAGCAGTTCCTCTGCTGTCATCGCCCCACGCTCCTTACTCACTTACCTGCTGCTTACCGGCTATGTCCCTACTGCCGTGCAGTATACACCATTTGCAGGCGGTTGTCATGCGTTGGCGCGCTTTGGCAGGGCTTAGGCAAAGTCCTATGGGTGTAGTCGCGCACGGCGGTGCGCCGTCCTCGTTGGGGCGCACCCACTCAGTTACGTGATCCCCCGCGCAGGCGAGGGTCCAGCCCTGGTGGGGAAGGGCCGCCCCCCACCAGCGCACCCCAAAGCGCCAGGGCTGATGCGTTCTCGATCAAGATGGAACGGTCGCTCTTGGTATAGGAGGAGGCAGCACCCCCAGGTGCGGCACCCGCAGGCGTAC
>JALYUO010000058.1 GCA_030853735.1 Chloroflexota bacterium | reverse complement strand
ACCAGGGCCGCGTCCAGCAGTTCCAAGAAAAACCTTCCTGGGGCGAAGTCTTCTCCGACACCGTGAACACCGGCATCTACGTCCTCGATCCCAAAGTCCTGAGCTACTTTACGCCGGGCAAAGTGTTCGACTTCAGTATGAACCTGTTCCCGATGATGCTGGAAAAGGGCGACCCGATGTACGGCTATATCGCCGACGGCTATTGGTGCGACATCGGCAGCCTGCCCGACTATATGCGCTCCACCGGCGACCTGCTGGCCGGCCAAGTCAATGTGCCGCGCGCCGGTAAGCAAGTTGCGCCGGGTGTGTGGGCCGAAGAAGACGTGGACATCGATCCCAGCGCCAAGCTGAACGGGCCGATCTATCTCTCCTGCGGGGTCAAGATCAAAGAAGGCGTGCAGATCCAGGGGCCGTCCGTCATCCGCGACTACACCATTGTGGACACGCGCGCCATCATTGACCGCAGCATCGTCTGGCGCAACTGCTACATCGGCGAACGGGCCGAGATCCACGGCGCGATCCTGGCCCGCCAAGTCAGCGTCAAAGCCCGCGCCATGATCTTCGAGGGCGTGGTCATCGGCGACAACACGACCGTCGGCGAAGGCGCGATCATCCGGCCCGATGTGAAAGTCTGGCCCGACAAAGAGATCGAGGGCGGGGCCACCCTCGCCACCAGCCTGATTTGGGGCGCGCAGGGCCGGCGCAACCTGTTCGGGCGCTTCGGCGTGACGGGCGTGGTCAATGTGGATCTCACGCCGGAGTTCACCGCCAAGTTGGGCGCGGCCTACGGAGCCACGCTGGGCCGCAACACCACCGTCGCCGTCAACCGCGATGCCCACCATGTCACCCGGATGCTCAAACGCGCCGCCATCTCCGGCCTGCCCTCGGCGGGTATCAACGTGGCCGATATGGGGTCGGTGCCCATCCCCGTCACCCGCTACTGGACGCGCATCAGCGACGCGGCGGGCGGCATCCACCTGCGCCTCTCGCCGGTAGACGCGCGCGTGGTAGACATCCGCTTCTTCGACAAAGACGGCCTGGAACTCAACAAGAACACCGAGCGCAAAATCGAAACGACCTATTTCCGCGAAGATTTCCGCCGTGTGTTCTTAGACGAGATCGGGCGTATCTTCTACCCCACCGGCGTAACCGAACGCTACGCCGACGATTTCCTGCAAAACGTAGACGTGGCCGCCGTGCAGCAGGGATCGCCCTACAACCGCATCGTGGTGGACTACGCGGGCGGCAGCAGCGCCGGTATCCTGCCGCCGCTGCTCACCCAACTGGGCTGCGACGTGATCGCCATCAACGCCGCCATTGACGAAACCAACTTGGTGCAATCACAAGATCAGTTCCAGGCCGCCGCCACCCGCCTCAGTGCCATCACCAAATCGGTCAACGCCGGCTTCGGCGTGCGCTTGGATAC
Source organism: Chloroflexota bacterium (assembly GCA_030853735.1). GTDB lineage: Bacteria > Chloroflexota > Chloroflexia > QHBQ01 > JAICKM01 > JAICKM01. The sequence continues at coordinate 7,619 of JALYUO010000058.1, read as the reverse complement.
CGGCGGCGAACGCATCTACCTGGTAGACGACACCGGCTTCATCCTCAGCGGCATGGACGCGCTGGCCGCCGTGATCGCGCTTTATGTCAGCCTCTATCCCGGCAGCAGCATCGCCGTGCCGGTCTACGCGCCCAGCAGCCTCGAAACGCTGGCCGCGCGTGCCAACGCCACTATTGTCCGCACGCCCGGCAACCCGGCGGCGCTGGCCCAGACCGCCCACCGCACCGACATCAACTTGGCCGGCCAGGGCAACGGGGCTTTCGCCTTCGCCGACTTCCACCCCGCGCCTGACGGGATGTTCGCCATCGCCAAGCTGGTCGAACTCACCGCCCGCTTGGGGGTCAAACTGTCCGATGTGGTGGCCGACCTGCCGCGCTACGCTATGATCCGCAAAGACGTGGCCTGCCGTTGGGAAGATAAAGGCAAAGTCATGCGCCTGCTCAACGAACGCTACCGCGACAACAGCATCCCGCAGATCGACGGCGTGAAGATCATGGAGAACAGCAACGAGTGGGTGCTGATCCTGCCCGATGCCGACCAACCCACCTTCCACATCATCGTCGAAGCGCGCACCAACGACCACGCCGCCGCCATGCTCGAAAAGTACAGCGCCCTCGTCGGCTCCTTGCAGGGCTAAGGCAGCGAGGGCGACCTTTACCGGCAGGCGTAGCGCACGCCCGTATTCGGCAGAGATCGCCCCGCCTACCATCAAGCGGCTGTACAAGAGAGTGCTATGTATCAAAAGCCCATTCCGTCGCTGCTGGCGACCTTGCTGGAACGTTTAACCGGCCAAGAAGCACTGGACCTAGAGTTCAAGTCGGCCCGTAACGCCCTACCAGCCAGTCTTTGGCCGACGATTAGCGCGTTCGCCAACACGGCGGGTGGCTGGCTGGTATTGGGCGTGGGGGAGCAGCAGGGTGCCGCCACTATCGAGGGTGTGTCGAATGCAACAACGTTGTTGCAAGACTTGCATAATTTGCTGCGTAATCCGCAAAAGATCAGCCACGCAGTTTGTGGCGCAGACGATGCCTCAATTGAAACCCTTGCCGGCAAGCAGCTGCTGGTATTGCGCGTAGCGGCTGCCTCACGTAAGGCCCGCCCCGTGTATGTTGCAGGCAATCCCTACACCGGCACCTATCTGCGCCGCAACTCTGGGGATTACCATTGCACGAAAGCCGAAGTAGATCGGATGATGCGCGAGGCTTCTGATATTGCAGCAGACTCTGCCGTTTTGTGCCATTTCAATTGGGCCGATCTGGATCTTGCTGCACTGGCTCGCTATAGACGACGCTATCAGACACAAAATCCGATTTCGCCCTGGAACAGCTATGATGATCACGCCTTTTTGCGGGCACTGGGCGGCTACGGACGCGACCGCGAAACCGGAGTTGCCGGGATCACCGTAGCGGGGTTGCTGCTACTCGGCCAAGCGGAAGCCTTACGCGAATGGCGTACCCGGCATTTGATTGACTACCGTTTAGTTTTGTCGGAGTCCGTCGCAGACCTGCGGTGGGATGATCGCGTGACCTGGGAGGGTAATCTTTACGAGGCGTTTGAAGCTATCTATCCCCGGCTGATCGCGGGTTTGCCGGTCCCGTTTCGCTTGCAGGGCACGGTTCGTTTGGATGAAAGTCAGGTGCATATCGCGCTCCGCGAAGCGTTAGTAAACCTTTTAGTTCACGCCGACTACGGCGAAACCCAGGCTTCTTTAATCGTTCGCTCGCCTGACGGCCTTCTGTTTCGCAACCCCGGCAGCTCGCGCGTGCCGGCTACCGACTTTTTGATGGGAGATCGATCTGATCCGCGCAACCCAGAGCTCGTTAAAATGTTCCGCTTAGTAGGGCTGGCGGAAGAAGCCGGTACCGGCATCCCTAAAATCATCAGTGCTTGGCGCGAACTCGGCTTCCAGTTGCCGGGGATTGATGTCGGCACCGAACGTTATGAATTCACCCTACAGTTGCGCTATGCCCATCTCCTTTCGGCGGATGATCGCACATGGTTATATTCCCTGGGCGAGAGCTGGAGCGAAGCCGAACAATTGGCGCTGGTGCTTGCTAAACACGAAGGTGCCGTTGATAACATTCGATTACGCAGCTTAACCGGCCAACACTCTTCTGATATAACGAAGGTGTTGGGCAATTTACGTGACCGTGACCTGCTGGATATGAGTGGCAGCGGGCGCAGTGCCCGTTACCAACTGAGCCGGCGTGTTTTAGAAACAGCTGGTTCTCCAGTGGCAACAGACAGTTCGCCTACTACCTTTACTCCGTTTGACTTTACCGAGCTAGGCGGGAACTCTACAAGTAAGGTCGCGAACTTCCCAGGTATCAGCGCTAACTCCCCAGATAAGCCCGCTAACTCCCCAGGTATGACGGACGAAGACCACGCTGTATGGCGTGATCTGCAAGAAATTGCGCGCCCGGCCCGCCGGCAGACACGATTACTCGCTACAATCCGCGACGATATTATCATTAGCCTTTGCCGTCGGATACCTTTGTCCCTTACCGACATCGCGCAGTTGATGAATCGCAACGCGACTTATTTGGGCGATATTCTGAAATCGCTGATCACTACGGGCCGTTTGGCGTATCTCTATCCTGAGCAGCCTAACCATCCACAACAAAAATATGTAGCAGTTCAACAATCGCACGACTCATCCTAGAAATTACCGGCCTACTTCCTGCACGCTAATCTATCTGTGGAGGACCATCCCATGCCCGAATCGACCGATCCCACGCCTACGCCGCCCGCCGACCTCCCCCTGCCCGCCGCGCCGCCGGGGTCTCTAGTGGCGGCGGTGAGTGAAGCCATCGCCAATGCCGAGCAGGCTGGGGCCACTCCGACGCAGCAAGTGGCCGCCGCCACGGTCGCGGCCACGCAGCAAGTGACCGCCGCCACCGCGCAAGCGACCCAGCAGGCAACCACTGCCACCGTGCAGGCGGCCCAGCAGGTGCAGGCCAAGATCGAGCAAGTGGGCCAGACGGCCACCGTGCCGCCGCGTCAAGCGGTCTACCGTGGGCGGCGCTTCATCGTCGCCTATGCCCTGCTGGTGATGCTGGCGGCGTTCCTGTCTGCGCTCGCCAAACGCTATCACACCCTGCCCGGCGATATCCGCATCTCCCGCATCATCCAGCGCGGGCGCGAGGACAAAGCGTTCAACATCCTGATGCAAGCAGTCAGCGAAATGGGCTGGCAGTCGCCCAGCGTCATCACCCGCATCACCTTTAGCATCCTGATGTGGGCGGCCGGCTTCCGTATGGAGGGCGCGTTTACCGCCGCCACCTGGAGCGGCGACGTGCTGACAATGGCCGTCAAACAGACGGTGGGCCGCCCGCGCCCCTCCAAAGACTTGGTGCAGGTGGTCAACGCCCTCAGCGAAAACAGCTTCCCCAGCGGCCATGTGGTCCACTATGTCACGTTCTACGGCTTCCTGTTCTACATCTTTTTCACCCACCTCAAGCACGGGCGCTGGCGTAACGCCATCCTCAGCGTGCTGGCGATCCTGGTGCTGCTGATCGGCCCCTCGCGGGTCTACATGGGCGAACACTGGCCGTCCGATGTGGGCGGTGCCTACCTGGTCGGCTCCCTCTGGCTGGGGGTCGAGATCGTGGCCTACCTGGAGTTCAAGTCGCGCTTCCAAATGAATCGCGGCTGGCCCTTCCTCACCTCACGCCCGCGCCCGCTGGCGTAGGGTAGGAATGTGACGGTATGACGTTATAATCGGCTAATTGCAAAACCTGCAATAAGAAAGCGCCTTATTGCAGAAAATGCCGTTTTTTGCAATAAGGATGTTTCTGCCAATGAGCGTAATACCCGGTCATTACAAGGTTTCTCTACGTGGATACCGAACCTTCATGCCTGATGCCTTGCCGCCGCAGCTTTCGTTTGACCCCGCAGTAGCACGAGCAGTCGAAGATGCTACTCACCTGCTAGGGCAAGTTGAGATGTGCCGAACCTTACTGCCCAACGCAAATTTGCTGATCTACAGTTCTTTGCAGCGCGAGGCATTAGCGAGTTCAACGATTGAAGGCACCATTGCCTCGCCAGATGAGTTAGTACAATTTCAAGTTTCGCAATATTCCCCACGCGCGGAAGTGCGTGAAGTGGGTAACTATGGCGAAGCGTTAGAATGGGGTGTTGAACAGGTCAAAACTATGCCCATCACCTCGCGGCTCATACTGGGCTTGCACGAACGTTTGTTACAAGGTGTACGTGGCGCGTCTACGGCAGGCCGCTTTAAGGATGATCAGAACCGCATCGGCTCGCATCCGAATGAACCCTTCGAGGCGGCAGTATTTGTACCACCGCCGCCAGAGGAAACAGCAGACCTCATTGCTGCGTTGGAACGTTACATCAACTTGAAAAACGATGAGCCTCGCGTAGTACAATGCGCGCTAACGCACTATCAGTTCGAGACAATCCACCCCTTCAACGACGGTAACGGGCGTGTGGGTCGGCTCCTGATTATCCTGCAAATGATCCAACTCGGCGTATTAAGCGCACCCTTGATCTATCCAAGCGTCTATTTTGAGCGCACACGCGCAGAGTATTATCAACGGTTGCAAGCAGTACGGGAGCAGGGAGCTTGGAACGAATGGATCGGCTACTTTGCGAAAGGCATTCAGCAGCAATGCAAAGAGACGGTAGATTTTACTTTGATGATCTTAGCACTACGACAGCAGCTGCGTAGCGACATCAGCCATGTGAGTCGGCGAGCATCGGTTGCTGCGGTATTAGACGCTTTCTTTGAGCAGCCCGTATTGTCGTCATCAGACATCGGCAAATACGCCCATATAGCCTTCAACTCAGTTAAGTCAGCAATAGCTGTATTGGAGGAGAATGGACTAGTGTTTGAGGTTAGCAGCAGACCCAGAGGACGGGTATATGCCTGCCGTCCGGTGCTGGATGCGATTTTTGGCTCGGCGCGCAATGCAGCAGCCTCAGCAGTTGCATCAACGGTTGTTTGAGCGAAGCGTTATTGCAAATCTTGGAATAAGGATCAGCGTTATTTCAAGAAATGGCGTTTTGTGAAATAACGTGCTGGGCAGAGGCTCCACCCGACGATGCTACCACACCGATGTTTGCTGATGGCAGCACTGCCTGCGGGGAAGCAGGATGTTAGGGCCGGCATCGCCGGGCGGAGCCGCCTCCTACAGATCGCCTGGATCTATTCGGTGGGCCGCTGTCGGGGACGGCCTGACCACCCATAGGCACGAACGCGACACCGCCCGCTCCCCTCGGAACGGGCGGTGTTCTTCGCACTAGCAACGAGCCGTAGTCTCCCAACCCCTGACCCCCGATCCCCGACCCCCCTAGCCGTGGTGCGCGGCCTCGGCGTGGTGGGCGTGGGCGGCGTGGGCGGCGTGGGCGGCTTCGATCACGGCGGGGGCGATGTGGGCGGGCACTTCGTCGTACTGGGCGAACTCCATGGCGAAGGTGCCGCGGCCTTGCGTCATGGCGCGTAGATCGCTCACGTAGCGTTGCACCTCGGCCAGTGGCGCGGTGGCCTCGATCAGCGTGGTGCCGTCGCCTTGCGGGGTCATGCCCAGCACACGGGCGCGCTTGCTGTTCATGTCGCTCATGATGTCGCCGCTAAAGCGATCCGGCACCGTGACGTGCAGCGTGTAGATCGGTTCCAGTAGGATCGGCTGGCCCTGTTGCGCGCCCTCTTTGAATGCCTGGGCCGACGCGATCTTGAAGGCCATTTCGCTGGAGTCCACCGGGTGGAACTTGCCGTCGAGCAACACTACGCGCACATTGACCACCGGGTAGCCGGCCAGGATGCCGTCCACCAGGGCTTCACGCACGCCTTTTTCCACGGCGGGGATAAAGTTCTTGGGCACTGTGCCGCCCACCACACGGTCGCCAAACTCGAACTCGCCGCTCTGGGTCGGCTCCAGTTCGATCACCACCTCGGCGAACTGGCCGTGGCCGCCGGTCTGCTTTTTGTGGCGATAGAGCGCGTGCGGCACCTTCTTTTTGATCGTCTCGCGATAGGGGATGTGCGGCAGGCCCACATCTACGGCCACGCCGCTTTTGCGCTGCATCCGTTCGGCGGCGATCTGGACATGGTTCTCGCCCATGCCGGCCAGGATCGTCTCGCCGGTGTGGGCATCTTTGCTGGTGTGCAGGGTCGGGTCTTCGGCTACCAGTTGGGCCAGCGCCGGACCGAGTTTGTCGAGGTCGCTCTTGGTGTGCGGCGTGATGGCGGCCTGGAACACTGGAGCGGGAAAGCGAATGCCGGGCAGGGTGTAGGGCTGGCCGACCGCCGCTAGGGTGTCGCCCGCGCCGGTGTCGGTCAGCTTGACCACCGCGCCCATGTCGCCCGCGATGACTTCGGCAATGGGGTGCTGCTCTTTGCCGCGCAATTCCAGCAACTGGCCGACGCGCTCATCTTTGTTTTTGGTCGTGTTATGCACGGTGCTGTCGGAGTGCAAGGTGCCGCTGTAAACGCGGAACAGGCTGAGGGTGCCGTAGCGGTCTACCTGGGTCTTGAAGACCAGCGCGGTCAGGGGGCTGCTGACGGCGGGTGGCACGTCGGTGGTGTCGCCGCTGATCGGCTGGGTGGCGCGCACTGCGCCACAGTCGGCGGGCGAGGGCACATAGGTCACGAGCGCGTCCAGCAGTTGGGCGATGCCGATGTTGCCGGTGGCCGAGCCACAGAAGGCCGGGATCAGCTGGCCGCTCTTGATGCCGTTCAACACCCCTTGCGTGATCTCGTCGTCGGTCAGCGTCTCACCTTCGAGGTACTTCATGGTCAGATCGTCGTCGGTTTCGGCGGCGCGCTCAATCAGTTCGCTGCGAAATGTCTCCACCGCCTGCGTCATATCGGCGGGGATCGGGCCTTCGCTGAAGCTGCCGTCGCCGCCCAAGCCTTTGTAGAGGTAGGCTTTGCTGTGCAGCAGGTCTACTACGCCGCGAAAATCGTGCTGGCTGCCGATGGGCAGGTGCAGCGGCGTGACCCCCTTGCCGAACAGTTGCCGCGCCTGCCAGACCGCTTTGAGGAAGTCGGCGTTTTCGCGGTCCATACGGTTGATGAACAGCAAGCGGGCGGCGACCCCGGCTTCTTCGGCCAGCGCCCAGGCTTGCTCGGCCCCCACTTCCACGCCGCCGACCGCATCGAGGACCAGCAATGCGCCGTCTACCACGCGCATGGCGGCCTTGATTTCGCCCACAAACTCGGCATAGCCGGGCGTGTCGAGCAGGTTCAGCTTGTGGTCGTGCCATTCCAGCGGGGCGAGGGTCAGTTGAATCGACATCCGGCGCTTGACCTCATCGGGATCAAAGTCGCTCACCGTGTTGCCGTCTTCCACGCGGCCCAGGCGCGAGGTGGCTTTGGCCGCAAAGAGCATGGCTTCGAGCAGCGACGTTTTGCCGGCTCCGCCATGCGAAAACACCCCGATGTTCCGAATAGCCTCAGTCTTGTACGCTTTCATAGCGGGATTCCTCCTCTGGCGGTGAGAAAGGGGACCAATAGCCACAGACGGGCACGCGGTTCGTGTTGCCCATTATACTGCAATGCCGGGGCTTCTGCCACAGGCGGCGGGGCGGACCGACCTAACCCCCCCACCCCCTTCCCTACGAAGGAAGGGGGAGTCTACGCCGCGATAGGATTTACC
>JALYUO010000054.1 GCA_030853735.1 Chloroflexota bacterium | reverse complement strand
CGGCCCACAGATAAGGAACAGCGATGAGCAGCGCAGCATTCTATTCGATGGATACCAGCATTCGGGGCCAACTGACCCCGGAGCAGTTTGACGCGCGAGTGCAGGCGGCCAAAGCGCACTGGGATCAGACGTATCTCAATGCCGACCGCCCGGTGATCCTGGTCGGCTGGGGATCGTGCAGCGTGGCGCATGGCGCGGTCGAGACGTTCCGCGCGATTGGCGCGTGGCTCAAAGCCAACAACGTGAACGCCGTCCTGCGGCGCACCGGCTGCATCGGCCCCGATTACGCCGAGCCATTGGTGGACATCATCCTGCCCAACGGCCCGCGCATTTGCTACAGCGGCATCACCGCTGACCGCGTGCCGGAGTTGCTGCAAACGACGCTGCGGCAGAATGGGATCAAGCAGGAATGGGCCTTCTGCGTCTTTGATAAAGCCGACTTCAACAACTCGACACAGGGCGTGCAGGGCGTGCCCGCCGCATTGGAGTTGGACCAGTTCCGCCTGCAAAAGCGCATCGTCATGAGCAACATGGGCTATATTGACCCCGAATCGATTGACGACTACATCGCACGCGGCGGCTACGCCATGCTGCGCCAGGTGCTGGCGGGCATAAAGCCGGAAGACATCATCAAGACCATCACCGACGCGAACCTGCGCGGGCGCGGCGGGGCCGGCTTCCCGGCGGGCATCAAGTGGGAGGGCGCGCGCAAAGCCCGCCGCAGCCCCAAGTATGTGATCTGCAACGCTCACGAAGGCGAGCCAAACGTTTTCAAGGATCGCCGCCTTTTGGAAAGCGACCCCCAAGCCGTCCTCGAAGGCATGATCATCCAGTGCTATGCCATCGGTACGCCGTGGGCCTACTTCTATGTCGGTGACGAGTATCCGCTGGCGATCCACCGCACCAAAGAGGCGGTCAAAGCCGCCTACGCGCTGGGCCTGCTGGGCGACAACATCCTGGGCAGCGGCTTCTCGTGCCATGTAGATGTCCAGATGGGCGGCGGCGCGTATATCTCCGGCGAAGGCACCGCGCTGATGTTCGGTATCGAGGGCAAGCGCGCCATGCCCCGTGCGAAGGTGCAGCGTTCGGTCGAGGCCGGGCTATTTGGCCTGCCCACCTGCGTCAACAACGTCGAGACCATGATCAACGTGCCCTATATCCTCAAGAATGGGGCGGCGTGGTACACGGCCATGGGCACCGAGTCGAGCAAAGGCACCAAGCTGTTCACCCTGGGGGGCAACATTGAGCGCGTCAGCACCGTCGAACTCGAATTGGGCACGACGATGCGCGACTTGGTCGAGGTGTGCGGCGGTGGAACCGGGGCGCGCCCGTTTAAGGCGATCCAGACCGGTGGGCCGTCGGGCGGTTGCTTGGCCGAGCAACACCTGGACCTGCCGATGGACTTCCAATCGCTGGAACCAGCGGGCGGCACGATGGGTAGTGGCGGCTACATAGTCTACGACGACAGCGTGTGCATCGTGGACATGAGCCGCTACTTCAACCGCTTCAACCGCTACCAGTCGTGCGGCAAGTGCTTCCCCTGCCGCCTCGGCACCAAGTCGCTGCTCGAAATGACCGACCGCATCGCGTTCGGCGGCGGGCGCGAAGACGACCTGACGGTGATGGGCCGCTGGAGCGAACACGTTGTCGAAATGTCGCTCTGTGGCCTGGGCCAAACCGCGCCCTTGCCGCTGGTCGGCGGCATCCGCTGGTTCCGTCCGGAGTTCGAGGAGCATATCACCGACAAGTTCTGCCGCACCCACACCTGCACCAAGCTGAACGAGATCCAGGCGCGCAAGCAAGGCGGTCAAGCCATCGGCGCGTTCGAGACACCCTTCCTGCCGGTGCGCGTCGGCACCCGCGCCCACGCGCTGGGCAGCCCCGGCAACCGCGACTTCGCCCGCACCGCCGGCACCCTGCCGCCCGGCCCCACCAACGGGGGTGGCAACGGCAGCACCGGCTCAGGCACGACCACCGCCGGCAACACGATTGTGGTCACACCGCGCAGTTGAGGCACACGCACAGATCCGATCCCCTTGTTGGTCGCAGCACCGGGATCGGATCTGTGTTAAGATAGGCGGGGCGGAGTGCTAGTGAAAGCAGGAGGTGTCCGATGGCCCAGCGTTCCAGCGACTATATAGGGATACACTTGCCTCCACACCAGGAACTGGCTAGGCGGTTTGCCGGCGCAAACAAACATCTTATTGAACGACTACCGGAGATATGGGAGCATTTGACGGAAGAACAAAAAGCCGAAGTTGCCGAGTTGGTGCCGGAATTGGCCCAGACCGTGCGGCGGTTGCTGGCAGTCACTGGCGAAGCGCGCCGACAGGTTCAGATTGAACATAATCGCGGTTTGAAAGAACTACTGCAATCCTGGGCCGAAACCGACGACGAAGACGTTGCGGAACAGCGTGAGACGTTAGCGTTTCTGAAAACGGCATTGGATGCGGATCGTCTATCAGATCGCCCGCTTTTTCCATGAACCGCGTTATCGTCCTGGATACCGGCGTGTTGGGGATAGCAACGAATCCTAACGCTACGGCAGAGGCTGAGGCGGTACGCCGTTGGTTAGAAGGGCTAACTGATCAGGGCGACACCATCGTAATTCCCGACATTGCCGATTATGAGTTGCGGCGAAAATACATACGCAATCATAATCTTAAAGGTCTGCGAAAATTAAAACTGCCTATACTAAAGACTAATTATATCTCGCTTTCCACTCCGATTATGCGAACTGCCGCTCAATTGTGGGCACAGACACGCCAGCAAGGAAAACTGACGGCTGATGACGAGGTATTAGACGGCGATGTGATATTAGCCGCACAAGTATATCATCTTGATGTAGAAGAGGATGTATCGGTAGTTGTGGCGACGACCAATGTGAAGCATCTGGAATGGTTTGTGGATGCCCGTAAGTGGTCAGAGATTTAGCGTGAATGGCGCGTAAGCGGCACGGTCTAAACGTGTTGCAGTAATATGTGCATGACACTAGGGAGCTAAGGAAGGCTTTATGGCTGACGTAAACGTTCTTGTGGACGGCATTAAGGTCCAGGTGCCGGAAGGCACGTATATGATTGATGCCGCGCGCAAAATCGGCATTGACATCGCCAACTTCTGCTATCTGCCGGGGTTGCGGGCCTTTGGCGCGTGCCGAATGTGCGCGGTCGAGACGAAGGGCCGCAAAGGCTGGGAGATCGGCATTTCGTGTTCGATGCCGGCCAAAGAGGGCACCGAGATCCGCACCCTGACCGAACAGGTCTGGGAGCAGCGCCACATGATTATGGAACTGCTGGATGTGGACCACCCGCTCGACTGCCCGATCTGCGAGGCCAACGGCGACTGCCGCTTGCAGGATTACGGCTATGAGTACGGCGTGATCGGCAAAGAGTTGCGCCGGCCCAAGATCGTGCGCCCCGCCGAACGGCTGTCGCCCGCCATTGACCTGGACCGCGACCGCTGCGTCATGTGCGGGCGCTGTGTGCGCGCTTGCGACGAGCAGATCGGCGCGGTGGCGTTGGCCTATGTGCAGCGTGGCATCGAGTCGGTGATTGACGCGGCGTTCGGCAAGTCGCTGATGGATACGCCTTGCGTCGAATGCGGCACCTGCATCGAAGTCTGCCCAGTCGGCGCGCTCAGTAGCCGCATCCAGTTGCGCCCAGCCCATCACTGGCAGCAGCGCAAAACGCGCACCACCTGCCAGTCCTGCGCGGTCGGCTGCACCATGCAAGTGGGCGTACATAACAACCTGATGGTCGAAGTGCGCTCGCAGGACAGCGTGGGGGTCAACGACGGCATCATCTGCGTCAAGGGCCGCTTCGGCCAGGACGTGGTGAACGACAAGAACCGCCTGACCACGCCGCTCATTCGGCAGGCCGACGGCACTTTCCTGCAAGCCTCGTGGCAAGAGGCGCTCGATCTGGTGGTCGAAAAGCTGGCGGCCAATCGCGGCGCGGTGGGGGCCATCGCCGGCTCGAAGCTGACCAACGAAGAAGCGTACTTGCTGCAAAAAGTGATGCGCGGCGGGCTGGGCAGCAACAACATCGATTCGGACGGCCGCTATCCCGAAGCGACCGCGCTGGCCGTGCTGGAAGAGGCGTTCGGCTACGGCGCAATGACCAACAACCTGCTGGACACGCGCCAGAAAGCCGGCTGTGTGCTGATCGTCGGCGACAGCATCTATGAGACCCACCCGGTCTACGCCTACCAGTTGCAGCGCATGGTGCGCCTCCGCAACGCAAAAGTGGTGGTCATCAGCCCGCGCTGGAATAAGATGAGCGAATGGGCCACGCTGACCCTCGCGCCCAAGCCGGGCACTGAAGAGATCCTGCTGCACGGCATCACGCGGCTGATCCTGAGCGAAAGCCTGCCTAACGTGGCGGCGCTGCAAGGGGCCGCAGGCGCGCAGGCGGCGGTGCAATCGCTGGGCGGCTATAGCCCCGAAGCGGTCAGCGCGATCACCGGCGTGTCGGTTGAAGACATGACCACGGCGGCGTATCTGTACGCTACCGGGGGGGTGCAAACCGCCAAGCCCAAGACTCCGCCCGCCGCCGATGCGCCCAAGAAAGACAATCCCGCCGCCACGATCCTGTTCTCAGCGCGGGGGCCGTATGTGCTGACCGCCGGGGCGGTGCGCGCGTTGTGCAACCTGGGCATTATCACCGGCAACGTGGGCCGGCCCGGCGGCGGGGTCAACCCGCTGGTCGGCGATGCCAACAGCCTGGGCCTCAACGATATGGGCTGCCGGCCCGACCGCCTGCCCGGCTATGCCGCGCTCGACGACACCGGCATCCGCCACTTCGCCGACGCTTGGACGGTGGACCCGGCTGCGCCGGTGCAACTGGCAAGCGCACCCGGCCTGAGCTATCCTGAGATGATCGTTGCCGCCGGCGACGGACGCTTGCGGGCCATGTTGATCGCCGGCTCCAACCCGGTGGTGGACGCGCCCGACCCCGACGCGGCGCGGGCAGCGTTGAGCCGACTCGACTTCCTGGTGGTGCAAGAACTGTTCATGAACGAGACGGCGGAACTGGCCCATGTGGTGCTGCCGGTGGCCTCGTATTTGGAGAAAGACGGCACTTTCACCAACACCGAGCGGCGTATCCAGCGCGTGCGAAAAGCGCGCGAGCCGGTGGGCCAGACGCGCACCGATAGCGCGATCTTCGTGGAACTGGGCTACCGCTTCGGCCTTTCGATGCCCTACCCGCGCCCGACCGATGTGATGGACGAGATCGCCCGCTTGGTGCCGATTTATGGCGGGGTGAGCTATGGGCGGCTGGAGAGCGCGCTTTACCTCGACGACATCATCCCGATGCCGGGGGCAACCTCGTACAAGCAGTTGCGGATCAACGGCTTGCAGTGGCCCTGCCTGTCGGCGGATCATGCGGGCAGCGAGGTGCTATATGCGGACAGCGCGGGACGGGCTTTCCGCCTCAGCGCGGCCCCCAGCAATGCCCCGACTCAACCAAGCGACGGCCAATTGCGGATGATCGCCGGGTTTAGCCTGTTCCCGTTCCGCACGGGCAGCACGTCGCGCCACAGCCGGGCGCTGGCGAAGGTGCAGCCGCACAGCCGCTTACACCTGCACCCCACCGACGCGGCCCGCCTGGGCTTACGCGATGTGGAGCAGGTGCGCGTGACTGCTGCGGGTGCCGCAACCGGCAGCATGAACGGCACCGGCGGCTCGGAGTTGAACAACCGCCCAGTGGACGCAATCACCCTGATTAGCGCGCAGGTGCCGCCGGGGACGGCCTTCCTGGCGCTGACCATGGCCCAGGCCGGGCGTAGCCCGTTGGTGCGCCAAGCCCTGGCCGTGCAAAGCAACGGTCACGACGGCGTGCAGGCCATCTCGATTACCGTGACCCCGCTCTATGGCGGCGCGACCGGTGATGCCCAGATCGGCCCCGGCCCGGCCACCGCCAACGTATTGGACCCCCGCAACGCGGTTATGCCGCCGGCCTAGAGGAGCCCCTTATGGATAATTTCGATTGGGTATGGATCCTGATCCGCATGATCGTCATGGTCGCGATCCTGACCTTTGTGCTGGTGACGATGGGCTTCCTGACCTACTTTGAGCGCAAAGTGGCCGCCCATATGCAGCAGCGCCAGGGGCCGAACCGCACCGGGTTCCTGGGCCTCGCCCAGTGGCTGGCCGACGCGATCAAGCTGATCCACAAAGAGGAGATCATTCCGGCAGGAGCCGATAAGGTGGTCTTCTGGATTGCGCCGATCCTGAGTATGTTCACCGCGTCGGCGGCCTATGCCTTTGTGCCGTTCGGCGAGCAGATCACGCTGTTTGGCCGCACCATCCCCTATTACATCAGCGAAACGCCGGTCGGCCTGATCGCGCTGCTGGCGCTGTCGTCGCTGGGCGTGTATGGGTTGATCATGGGCGCGTGGAGTTCCAACAACAAGTACGCGCTGTTGGGCGGGCTGCGGTCGAGCGCGCAGGTGATCAGCTATGAGGTGACGATGGGCATCTCCCTGGTCGGCGTGATGATGCTGGCGCAATCGCTCAGTCTGGGCGATATTGCCCGCGCGCAGGGCGGCTCGCAAGTGACCGGCATCAATCTGGCCGGTACGCCGGGGGTCTGGTTTATCCTGCTGCAACCGGTCGCCTTCCTCACCTACCTGATCTCGGCTATCGCGGAAACGAACCGCACGCCGTTCGACCTGCCGGAAGCGGAAGCGGAACTAGTCGGTGGCTATCACGTTGAGTTCGGCGCGATGCACTTCGGCCTCTACTTCCTGGCCGAATATATCAACATGATCACCGTGTCGGCCATCGCTACCTACTGCTTCCTGGGCGGCTGGCAACCAATCCTGCCCTTTGACATTGGCGGCGCGGCGCTTGGTCCGATTTGGTTTATTATCAAGATGGCGTTCTTTATCTTCTTCTACTATTGGCTGCGCTGGACGGTGCCGCGCTTCCGCTACGATCAACTGATGGGCATCTGCTGGAAAGGCATTCTGCCGCTGGTACTGATCAACATCGGCTTGCTGGCGATCATGCGCTACCTCGTGCCGGTAAACACGCCGCCGATCTTCCACGGCTCACTAGAGCAAACATGGCCCTGGCTGGCCTTTATCGCAGTGCAAATGGTGTTCGCGGTGCTGGTCGTCACCCAGGTCTCGCGGGCCATGGCTCGTAGCTGGTTCGGCAAGTCGGAGCGCCCCGAACTCACCGGCGGCTTGGTCGGGGGCAGCCTGATCGCCGCACCGACCGCCGAAGCGGCACGGCGCATCGAACTGCGGCCTGGGCTGTAACAGGGTTTTTGAGGAGAACTGGATGGAACTTACCGATCAAATCACCGGCTTTCTGCTGACCCTCCGCACGATGGTGGGGCCAACCGTCACTGTGCAATACCCCGACGCGCTGCGCGATCTCGCGCCGCGCTTTCGGGGCGCGGTCGGCTTCCTGCCGCATCCCGACACCGGGCGTGAAAAATGCGTGGGCTGCGGCCTGTGCCCGCAAATCTGCCCGGTAGACGCGATCACCATTGGCATGGTGGAGGACGAGACCGAGGGCGCGGACCACCGCGACGAGTGGCACCCCTTCGAGCATTACTACATGAAGGGGCTGGACCCGACCGAGCGCGAGAGCCAAAAGTTCAGCTACTATTATCATATCAACGAGACGCGCTGCCTCTATTGCGGCCTGTGCGTGGAAGTCTGCCCGGTCGAGGCGCTGGTGATGAGCCACCACTTCGAGATGGCGACCGACAACCGCGCCGAGACGATCTATGACAAGCACCGCATTTTGCAGATGGGCAAGACCTATATGGCCGAGTTGAACGAGCGGCTGGAAGGCGTGGCCGTGCCACCGGCGCTGCCGGGCCGCACCGTCCGCCCAACGCAATTGGCGCGGCCCGCCGGCAGCGAAGTGGCCGGGCAAGGCGCGCAGGGCAAAGACGATCCGCAGACCTCCGGCTGATTGCGGATTGCGGAATGGTGACGTGAAACGTGATTACGATAGATGTAGGGGCGCAGCAAACAGCGCCCGTGGCGGATGCGGAATGTAGGGGCGCTGCTTGCTGCGCCCGTAACGGATGCGGGGAATGTAGGGGCGCTACTGGGCGCGCCCGTGGGAGCCGACTATGAATGTAATCAACATCGCCGGGTTTGACATACCGTTGCCGTCGATCCCGGAGATCGTGTTCCTCAGCCTAGCAGCACTGGCCGTGATCGCCGCGCTGTTCATGATCACGCGCAGCGATGCGGTGCATAGCGCGTTGCTGCTGGTAATTGTGCTGTTCCAGTTGGCGGGGATGTATGTGCTGCTGAACGCGCCGTTCCTGGCGGTGTTGCAGGTGCTGGTCTATGCGGGCGCGATCCTGGTGCTGTTCCTGTTTGTGATCATGCTGCTGCAACTGCGCGAGGGGCCCAGTCTGGCCGACACGCATAAGATCCAGCGCGTGGTCGCGTGGCCGGTCGGCCTGCTGCTGGGGGTGGAACTGGTGGCCGTGATCACCCTGGCCGCCACGTTGCGTGCGCCCGCCTTGCCCGCCGGCACCGTGCAACATCAGGCGGCGGCTCCCGTGGCAACGGCGGTCGCGGTCGGGCCGGCGTTGGTCGGGCCGGCGCTGAACAATCCCGGTGGCGGCTGGCCTGCCGAAGAAGTGGCCCTCGCCAACGGCCAACCGCGTGCGCTCGGCATCGAACTGTATACCAACTTCCTGATGCCGTTTGAAATCGCGTCATTCATTCTGCTGGTGGCGGTGGTCGGCGCGATTGTGCTGGCGCGGCGCGAAACTCCTATATCCAACGAGTACGCCGCGCTGGGTATCTCGCTGGGCCGCAACGCCGCGCCGCCGGGGTCGCCGCAAGCCATTGAGCAAGGCAAAGCCCTGGCCCATGATGTGCCGGGCGTGCGAATTGTGCGTCCCCTCGGCAACACCTACGATCTGGACGACCCGCCTGTGCCCGTTGCCGCCGGCAGCCAACCGACCGATGTGGGCGGTGGTTCGACGCAGGGTGTGGGAACGGATGGACGCAATGGCGCGTAACAGCGAATTGGCGCAACCAGCGCGTTCTCTAGCAGCTACTGGAAGGTCCAGATAGTGGTAAGCGAGACCCTACAAACTGAGCGGCAGCAAACCAAGCGGTCGCCGCAGCAGACGGCCCTTCACAGCGAAGTGTCTGAGAGTCCTGGCCCCCTGCTAGGAGGTGAACTGCGGGCGCTAGCGGCGATTTTGCGCTCCGGCGGTCGCGGCAACGGGCCGACTAAGGCCGCCGCCGTGCAACGCCTGCAACAAACCCACGGCAACCGCAGGACGGTGGCAATCCTGCAACGGGCGCAGGCGTTACCGCAAGACGGCGGAACAGTTGCTGCCCCGCAGGCCAGTTCGGCCGTCACTTGGCCCCACCCCTGCTGGTGTTACAGCGGCGACATCTGGGGCTGGCGGTGATTTTATAGAGTATGTGTCAAAAGTCACGGGACTGGTTGGCCGCTGGCACTGTATTTGATCGTCTCAGAAGTTTCGCGGCTCTACCCACCCCGCAATTTTGCGCCAGTACCGTGAGGAGCCAAAGGATGTTGATCCCACAGTCCTTATATGGGCTACAACGTGACGTGAAAAAGACGTGTCTGCGCGCTGTAACTCGTCTACGGCGCGGCGCAGCCTGGGGCGAAGCTATCGATGCCGATGAACTGCTCAATACAGAGACCACTCCTGGCTGGTTGGTATTAGGTGGCCCGAACTCCGACATGGGGCTGGAGCGTCATTTCCATCTGTATTACCCCATGGATACTATACGGAAAGCCTTTTTCGACAATAAGCTGCCACATGAATTGGAGGAAGGTATCTTCGCGGCGGCACTGGAAACCCCATGGGGTACAAGCTGTCTCATCGGCCAATCCTACGGACTAAATACTCTCTGGGTTAGACCGCCTATGCGCTTCGCGCCGTTTCTAAGCGCGGTAGGCCGCTTTTGGGAACCGCTTAATGCCGTTGGGCCGCGCTATACCGCTGGCGTGCGCGATGGGCGTGACCTATGGGCGTGGCCCACTAACATCAAGTTTGTGCTGGCACGTAGTGGGGTGCCTATTGAGATCCTCAACAGCCCGCTGCCGCCGGGTGGCTTGGATGCGCTGCTGGATCGCTTACCGGAATGGCAAGCCAACGCGCCGGTGTACCCAGAGGGGGCGTGAGCAAGGTGCTGATGCTGTTGATCCCACAGTCCTTATATGGGCTACAACGTGACGTGAAAAAGACGTGTCTGCGCGCCGTAACTCGCCTACGACGAGGAGCAACCTGGGGTGAACTATTCGCAGCCGATGAACTGCTGGATACAGATACCACGCCCGGTTGGTTAGTGTTGGACGGACCTAGTCCCGCGCTGGGGGGACAATTACATTTTCATGTGTATTGGCCGATGCGTGCTATACGAGAAAGCTTTTTCGATAGTAAGCTGCCGCGTGAGTTGGAGAGCGTGATCTTTGCGGCGGCGCTAGAGAACACATGGGG
>JALYUO010000947.1 GCA_030853735.1 Chloroflexota bacterium | reverse complement strand
GCACCCCTAGGTGCGGAACGGTGTGGGAGAGGGTGGCGCTTGGTTCGCCTAGCGGTCGGCAACGTTCCGCACCTAGGGGTGCTCCACTCCTCATAAGGAGTGAGGATGTGCGTTATCTCTGACAATGAATAGCTCCTGACCTGCCCGCCTTGGCCCATTGACAGGGGCAGCAAACCGTGCTATGCTAGAGCTACGGTGCAGGGCACCGCTATATTCTTGCTGTGACGAGGACACGTAGCGCCGGCTATGCGCCAGAGAGACCGGGCCACCGACTGGAAGCCCTGTTCGCCCCTAGCCTGCCGCTATACCCCCTCTGAGCTGATGCCTGGAACCGCCGGGGCTACCGGCCCAGTATAGGCATCCGGCCGGCCCCGTTAGCCGCCGTCTAAGCGTCGCGCCGCGCCTATGGGTCCGAGCGACGGAACTTGGGTGGAACCGCGTGGATTTGATCCTCGCCCCAGCACTGGGGGCGGGGATTTTTGTTTGCGGTTCGCGAGACACGCGCCGGTGCGCCGACCGGCTCACACACGAGGAGGTCTCTAATGGCTCGTTTAGAATCGCCCGTTGATCTGGCCGAGGATCGGGTCTTGGTCGCCGCGCCGGACTGGCCGCTACCGGTGGCCGAAGCCGATGGGGAGGACTGGTCGGGCGTGATCGGCTGTTGCCACGCCCACCGCCCACCGGCCGACGCGCCCCCGGCGTTGCCCGCTGATGAGGAGGACTGGGGTTACGGCCAAGTGGCCTGCTGAGATCGCCGCGCCCCGTGGCACCATTGTTGCTGCCACCCGTCTTCTCAATGATGAGAGGAGAATGGTGATGTTACAGATTGCGGTAGTACCGGCCGGCGCGATTGGCACCTATTTTGGCGGACGGTTGATCCAGGCCGGGGCGGCGGTGCGCTTCCTGGCCCGTGGCGCGCAATTGGACGCGCTGCGAACAGGGCTGGCCGTGCAGAGCGTTGCCGGCGATTTCGCGCTGGAGGCCAGCGCCTACACGGTTAGCGATGATCCAGCCACCGTGCTGCGCGGGGCCGACCTAGTGCTATTCGCGCCCAAAGCGTTTGACACTGCCGCCCTAGCCGCAGCACTCGCGCCGCATTTGGACCCCGCGACGGTGCTGATCTCGCTGCAAAACGGCATCGAGAACGAGGCCGTGCTGGCCGACATTCTGGGGCCGCAGCGGGTGGCCGCCGGAGCCGCCTATATTGAAGCCGAACTCGATGCACCAGGCCACGTCACCCATCGGCGGCTGGGCCGGGTGCTGGTCGCCGCGCAGACCGTCGGCGGCACGCCGGTGCCCCACCTGGACATCTTGCACGCTCTCAGCACCACCGCCGGTATCACCTTCGAGCGCGCTACCGACGGGCCGACGCTCAAATGGAGCAAGCTGGTGACGATCAGCGCCCTGAGCGGCTGGACCGCCGCCGCCCGCCGCAAACTGGATGCTATTCTGGCCGACCCGGAACTGCACACCGCATTCGCCGCCACCTTGCTGGAAACCGCCACCGTGGCGGCCGCCGACGGCGCGCAACTCGACCCCGCACAGACGGTCGCTGGGGTGCTGGCCCTCTGCGCCAAGCTGGGTGACATGGGCAGTTCGTTGCTCTACGACCTGGAACATGGCCGGCGGCTGGAAGTGGACGCGCTGAACGGCGCAGTGGTCCGCAAAGGCCGCGCCCTCGGCATCCCTACGCCCTACAATCAAGCCCTACTCGCGCTGTTGGGCGCTGCGCGCCCAACGGAATAGCCGGCGCGTGCAGGGCCGCAATTCATTGCGGGGAGGGTGCCGGTACTTGCGCCGCGTGTCCCGCGTAGTGTTCGCAGGAGCAGGCCACGACCCACGACACAATTGGGCCGTCCCGCCGCCACGGAAACCGCGGCGGGGCCGTGCGGTCGGCGGCGGGCAACTCGATCCCGCGACAACAGTCGCCAATAGACCTTATCGCAAATAGCGGTGTAGTGCGGCAGTGCCATACCCACATCAGGTACGGTCCTACTTAATCC
>JALYUO010000937.1 GCA_030853735.1 Chloroflexota bacterium | reverse complement strand
GTGTGGGACCGCCGGCGTTATAGCCATAGGCGGGGGCGGGGGTTGCCTCGGTGGGCATCGGGTTGTGGCAACGGACACAGAGTTGCCCGCCGCGCTCATTGGGGGTGCCACAATTTGGACAGATCATTCGAGCCTTTTCTCCTCTCTTGGGTGCCAGAGATAGGGGTATCCAGGCGCAGGTCAGGCAGCCAGGATCGCAGCTAACGCGGTAGGTTCGACATTACCACCACTAATGAATAGCACGACACGCTGATTAGTTACGTTTACCGCCCCGCTGAGAACTGCGGCGAGCGGCAACGCGCCGGTCGGTTCCACCACCAAGCGCGCATGGCGCGCCAGATAGCGCACCGCGTCGAGGATCGCCGCTTCCTCCACGGTTGCCATATCATCTACCATACGCTGAATCACCGTCCAGGGTTGCGCGCCGAGCGCCTGCGTGCGAACCCCATCAGCCACGGTGCTGCCGGTTTGCGCGGCGGACCACTGCACAATATGGCCCGCCCGAAACGAAGCCGTGGCATCGGCGGCCAACGCCGGTTCCACGCCGATGATGCGCGCCTGGGGCCGCCGGCCTTTGAGCGCGGTGGCGTTGCCGCTCAACAGCCCACCGCCGCCGACTGGGAACAGCAATAGGTCGGGATCGGGCAAATCGGCCAGGATTTCGAGCATCGCGGTGCCCTGGCCGGCCATGATCAGCGGATCGTCGTAGGGCGGCACCAGCACATAGCCGTGTTCGCGCTGCAATGCTTCGGCCAGCAACCGCCGCGCCTCAGACCCCGGCGCGCAGGGCACCACCGTCGCGCCCCAGCCCTGCGTCGCGGCCAGCTTCACCGGTGGCGCATCGGTCGGCATCACAATCGTCGCCTGGATGCCGAGCAGGTGGGCGGCACAGGCCACACCTTGCGCGTGGTTGCCGCTCGAATAGGCGATCACGCCGCGCGCCCGGTCCGCCGCCGACAGCGCGGCCAGCTTGTTGTACGCGCCGCGCAGCTTGAACGAGCCGGTCAGTTGCAGATTTTCCGGCTTCAGCCAAATCTCCGCCCCCGCCGGCAGCCCCGGCCCCTGCAACCGCAGCAACGGCGTATGCACGATCACCCCGCGCCCGCGCGCTGCCGCCGCCGCCACATCCGCCGCCGTAATCGGTAGTGCCTCCTCGACGGCGGGTTCCTCACCTATAATCATACACGCGATCTCCGTAACTCAGACCTCAGACCTCGTAACACGCGATCTCCGTAACTCAGAACTCAGAACTCGTATCATGCAAGATGCGCCCATCTTGCACCGTGACCACCCGCTGCGCTTGGCGCGCCAAGTCGGGGTCGTGGGTCACGAAAATCACCAGCTTGCCCTGGCGGCTCAGTTCGCCCAGCAGATCAACCACCCGCTCGCCGGTCGCGCTATCTAGGTTGCCGGTCGGCTCGTCGGCGATGATGATCGGCGGGTCGTTGGCAAGGGCGCGGGCGATGGCGACGCGCTGCTGTTCACCGCCCGACAGTTCGCTGGGCAAGTGCCCAGCGTGTTCGGCCACGCCTACCCGCTGCAATAGACTAAGCGCCCGTTCACGCCGCCGCCCCGACCACGTTTTGAGAAAGTCCATCGGCAGCATCACGTTTTCGAGCGCGGTCAGCGTGGGCAGCAGTTGAAAAAACTGGAAGACGATGCCGACATTAGCCCCGCGCCAACCGGCCAACGCATTTTCGCTCAACCGCTGGATCATGCGCCCACCCACCAATACCTCGCCGGTCGTCGGCTTGTCAATGCCGGTGATCATATTGAGGATGGTGGACTTGCCGCTACCCGATTGGCCGACAATCGCTGCAAACTCGCCGGCCTGAAACGCTAGATCCACGCCGCGCAAGGCGGTGTAATTGCGCCCACCCATCGGGTATACTTTCAGCACGCGCCGCAGTTCGATCAGCGGGCGCGGCGGGGTAGCAACGGTCATGCCCTATTGTAGTCCAGATGGCATAGAAGTTGCAAGCAACCGAACTATTTACTAGCCACAAAGGAGATTGTGCCGCAATGAATGCACCCAACCAGGGGCCGCAAGTGACCGCCCATTTTGCCGACCAAGATGCGGCGACCGCCGCGCTCGACCATTTGCGCGCCGCCGGCGTGACTCCCGATGACGTGGCGCTGACGGTGGGCGACCCGGCAGGCCAGAACGCCAGTGTGCGGCTGACGGTGCAAGCCGCCGACGCAGCGGCCGCCGCCCAGTTGCGCGATCTGCTGGGGGCCGCCGGCGCAAGCGACGTGTACTGGGCGGACCCGGCGCAAATCCCGCCGGGCACGACCGTAGCGGCTCCTCCCGCCGACATTATGCTGCCGGATGTGACGGCGGCCACCACCGTCGCCAACATCGTCGAAGACCCCGCCGAACCGGATGCGCTCGGCG
>JALYUO010000926.1 GCA_030853735.1 Chloroflexota bacterium | reverse complement strand
GTACGGGACCGGCCGTGGCGGTGTTGCGGGCCATAGGGAAACTCTCCTCTCAAGGCGAGAGTGCTGCAAAGCAGGCTAGCAACCGATAGGCGACCGGGGCGGCACCTCGAATCTGTGCCGCCCCGGTCGCCTATCGGTTGCTCGCCTGCTTTGCAGCACTCTCGCCTTGAGAGGAGAGTTTCCCTATGGCCCGCAACACCGCCACGGCCGGTCCCGTACCCGTTGCCTCCAGTCAAACCCAGGTGCGCGGGAGCCGGCAAAAGCGTGAACGCTATCTGCTCGCTTCGTAGTATATCGGTCCCGCGATGATCGGTATCCTCGTGTTCAGCGTTTTGCCGATCCTCTACATCATCTTCATGTCATTCACCAACCGCAACATATTCCACTTCAATCCCGCCGATAACTTTTTCAGCGACGCCAAGCTGGGCAAGTACACCTTCGTCGGCCTTGATAACTACGTCCGCACGTTCTGGACGGTCGATCCTACAACCCATGTAGGCAGCTTCAATACTGATTTCTTCTTCGTTATGGGCAATACGCTGCTCTACACGACTGTTTGCGTCGCGCTGTTTTTCGTACTGGGCCTCGCTCTCGCCCTGCTGCTCAATAGCCCCCTTATCCAGTTGAAGTCGCTGTATCGCACGCTGTTGATCTTGCCCTGGGCTGCCCCAGCCATCATGACTGCCCCGATCTGGAAGTTTTTTTTCAATACCGAATTCGGTCCGATCAATCAGATCTTGCGCGGCATCGGCATCCAAGATCCGCCCTCTTGGCTGACTGTCCCCTGGCTGGCCTGGGGGGCGGCAGTCCTCGTCAACCTGTGGTTGAGCTATCCCTTCTTCATGTTCGTGATCCTCGGCGCGCTGCAAAGCGTGCCCGGCGAGTTATACGAAGCGGCGCAATTGGACGGCGCAGGCTTCTGGACCCAGTTGCGCCAGATCACCCTGCCCCTGATCCGCCCGGCGCTGTTGCCGGCGGTCGTCCTCAGCTCGATCACCACCTTCCAACAGCTAAACACCGTTTGGATCTTGACCAACCGTGGCGGTCCCTTCTCCTCTCCTAGCAGTCCCGGTGCAACCGAGTTCGTGATGCTGTACGGCTACCGGCAAGGTATCTTGCAGAATAATTATGGCCTGACCAGCGCCTTCGCCATGATCGTGTTCATCCTGCTGTTTGGGCTAACGATTGCGAACCTGCGGGCCACCAAGATCACGAAGGGAGCCTACGAATAATGAGCGCCATCCCTACCACTCGCACCGGCAGCCAGACGTTTCACGAGATCAACGCCCAGGTGCAGGCCGAAGCCGAGGCCGGGCGGCGCAAGGCGCGGCGCAAGCACCTGTGGAAAAGCCTAGCTGCCAACGTAGCGGTGCTGCTCTTCTTGCTGTTCGCCGTCTTCCCGCTGTACTTCGTGGTCACTGCCTCGTTCCGGCCCGGCCAGTCGCTCTACAGCACCAGCCTGGAGTTCTTTCCATCCCACCCCTCGCTCGAAAACTGGACTTATATGTTCACCCAGACTAAGCTGTTGCTCTGGATGTGGAACAGCCTGCAAGTCGCCGGGTTGACCACGGTTGCCAGCGTGCTGCTTTGCACAACCGCCGCCTACGCCTTTTCGCGCTGGCGCTTTCTGGGCCGCGACACGATCCTGACGCTGATGTTGGCGATCAACGCCTTCCCCGGCGTGCTGGCTTTGATCGGGGTGTTCGTCATCTTCAAAGAGATGCGTATTCAATTCGATGTTGCGGGTCAGCATATTGATTTACGGGCGCTGGGTAGTCTCTGGGGGTTGGTACTAGCTTATACGGCGGGACAACTGATCTTCTCCACTTGGAACTTGAAAGGCTTTTTCGACACCATCCCGGTGGACCTCGAAGAAGCGGCCCGTGTAGACGGCGCGACCCCCACCCAGGCGTTCATCCGCGTGATGTTGCCGTTGGCCCGCCCGGCGCTGGCCGTGACGGCGCTGCTCGGCTTCATGGGCGGTTGGGGCGAATATATCACGGCGCAAACGTTGCTGTTCGATGAAAGCAAATACACCGTCGCCGTGGGCCTGATCGGTTTGCAAGATAATTACCGCCAGCCGTGGGGTTGGTTTGCGGTCGGTGCGATCTGCATGAGCGTGCCGGTGACGCTGCTGTTCCTGGCGCTGCAAAAGCAGTTACAAGCCGGCCTGACGCTCGGCGGCGTGAAGGGTTGAGTTCTGAGTTCTGAATTAGCGAACGGGTGCGGATACGCAATTTATTGTGTGCCTTTGCCCGCGCATGAGAAGATGGGTGTAGGTCCGCAATGAATTGCGGACCTACACCCGCCCATTGATCGGGGAATACGCGGACCTATTGACCTTTAGCATTACACGATTGGATGGACCCCTTTGACTGATATGACAAGCAACACCGGTGCTTTCCCGGCCCTGCACGACGCGCAATTTATGTTGCTGACCACCCATCGGCGCGACGGCAGCGGGGTGGCGACCACGGTCTGGTTTGCCCAGGTGGGCGAGCGGCTGTATGTAACGACCATGGACGGCGCGGGCAAAGCCAAGCGTATCCGCGTCGGCGGGCGCGTAACGGTTGCGCCGTCTACCGTGCGCGGCGATGTGCTGGGACCGGCCGTAGATGGACAGGGGCGGGTGTTGGACCGCGCCGAGTTTGCCACGGCGGAAGCGGCCTTGCGGACCAAGTACCCGGAATATGACGAATTTACCGGGCGCATGGCCGCGCAGACCGACCCGAATGTCCGCATCTTTCTTGAAATCCGCCCCGCTGGAGAGTAAATGACCAACGCCGACCTCACCCTGCCCCCGGCCGATGATTCGGCAGCCGCTGCGGTGGCGGTGCCGCCGGCCGCGCATCCCGATGTCGCACCCGACTTTGTCTTCGGCGACCTCGCGGCCAGCCCCGAAACCACGCGCAAACTGGCCCAGGCGCTGGGCGGGGTGCAGCACCAGTTCCATATCACGCCCCTGCGCCCCAGCAGCGACGCGCCGGTGACGGTCAGCGCGACCACCGGGCCGGCGTTTCCCGCCGTTGCGGCGTGGCTCTACTATACCACCGACGGCAGCCGCCCCGTCGGGCACGCCGGGCAGGCGACCACCGGCAACGCCGTGCCGATGGTTTGGCGCGAAACACGTTGGGCCGACCTGCTGTGGGATTACCTGTCGGTGTGGGAGGCGGCGATCCCGCCGCAGCCAAGCGGCACGGTGGTGCGCTATGCGATTGAGGCGTTGGCCCAGCCGGGCAGTGGCTTGGTCGCCGGCTGGGCCGATGCGTCGGACCAGGGGCCGGGCGGGGCGGAGCCAGTGTTCGCCTACTTGGTGGATGCGCCGGTCGCGCCCGATTGGGTGCGCGATGCGATCATCTACCACATCTATCTCGACCGTTTCGATCCCGGCCCCGGCAACCGTTGGCGTAGCGTGGATCGTGATTGGGATGTGATGGGCGGCACGCTGGCCGGGGTGACGGCGCGGCTCGATTATATCGCGGCGTTGGGCGTGAACACGCTCTGGCTGTCCCCGATCTTCCAAAGCCCGACCTATCACCGCTACGATGCCGGCGACCTGTTCCTGGTGGACCCGGCGCTGGGCACGAACGCGGATCTGCGGACTCTGGTGCAGGCCGCCCACGCACGGGGGATGCGCGTGCTGCTGGATCTGGCCGCTAATCACATCTCCGACGCGCACCCCTTTTTCCAGGCCGCGCAGGCCGATAGAGCCAGCCCCTATTACGACTGGTTCACTTGGCAACAATGGCCCGACGAGTACACGATGTTCTTCACCTCGAAAGCCTTGCCGCGCCTCAACAACGAACACGCGGCGGCGCGTGCTCATGTGCTGGATGCGGTGCTGTTCTGGATGAGCGAGTATGATGTGGACGGTTACCGGCTGGACTATGTGCTGGGACCGTCGCACGACTTCTGGACCGCCTATTATCGGGCAGTTAAGCGCATTAAGCCGGATAGCTTTTCGGTGGCCGAAGCGACCCATGGGGCCGAAGTGTTGCGGAGCTATGAGGGGCGCATGGACGGCGCGCTCGACTTTACCTTCCTGACCATGATTCGCGGGCTGATCGCGTTCGGCACGACGACCCTCAGCGCCTTCGACCGTTATCTGGAACAGAGCGCTCGCTTTTTCACGCCCGGCTTTGTGCTGCCGACCTTTCTCGATAACCACGACATGAACCGCTTCCTGTGGGTGGCGAAAGGCGACGCGCGCAAACTAAAGCTGGCGGCGGCGATCCAATTCACGCTGGCCGCGCCGCCGATCATCTACTACGGCACCGAGGTTGGCATCCGGCAGCAGGGCGATGTGCGGAGCAACGGCTGGGGGCGCGATGTGGAGGCGCGCGGCCCGATGCTCTGGGGCACCGATCAGGATGCCGATTTGCTGGCCTACTACCAACGCCTCGGCGCGATCCGCCACGCGCATCCGGCGATTCGGCACGGGCAACGCCGCCTGCTGCACCTGGACAACGCCGCCGGCACCTACGCCTACGCGCAAACCGCGCCCGGCGCACTCGGCCTAGTCGCCTTGTTCAACCTCAGCCCAGAGCCGCACACCCTGACCGTCGCCTTGCCCATCGGCACCGCGGCCCCGGTCACGCTCACCGACCTGCTCAACGGCTCCCCGGTCACGCGCACCGCCGGCGACTTGACGGTGGATCTGCCGCCCTTTGGGGCCGCGCTGGTGGAGATCGGCTAACCCACTCAGGACGCAAAAGACAGCGGGAGCGTGCTAATCCACACACTCCCGCAACCCATAACTAAACACTAAACACTAAACACTAAACACTACGTCACCATGACCGGCTCGGTGGGGAGTTGCGCGTCCTCCGCGCCGTCGCCGCCGATGATCTCGATCCGCATGGGCTGGCCGTCGGCGGTGGCGCTGACGGTTTGCTCGCGGCGGATGTCCTGCTTCAATTCCTCTTGCGCGGCCACGCTGTCGGGGCTAGGGGCGACCAGCGCGGCGGCCAACACCTCGTCCATCGTGTCCACCAGCACAAACTGCATCGCCTCGCGCAGTTCGGGCGTGATGTCGTCCAAGTCGCCCTCGTTGCGCCGCGACAGGATCACCGTCTTGATGCCGGCACGGTGCGCGCCCAGCAGTTTTTCTTTGACCCCGCCCACCGGCAACACGCGCCCACGCAGTGTAATCTCGCCAGTCATCGCCACATCATCCTTGACCGCGCGACCCGTCAGCAACGAAGCCAGCGCCGTGGTCATGGTGATGCCCGCCGAGGGGCCGTCTTTGGGGATGGCCCCGGCCGGCACATGGAGGTGGATGTCCGACCCGGTGATAAACTCCTCCGGGATGTGCAGGTCGTGCGCGCGCGTTCGCACCCAACTCATAGCCGCCACGGCCGACTCGCGCATCACATCACCTAATTGGCCGGTGATGGTCAGTTGCTTCGACCCCGGCATCCGGCTGGCCTCGATAAAGATAATGTCGCCGCCCACCGGGGTCCAGACTAGGCCGGTCGCCACGCCGGGCTGCTCCACCCGCTCGGCTACCTCGGCATGATAGCGCGCGCGGCCCAACACTTGGCGCACTTTTTCGGGCGTGATCTCGACGGCGGGCGCTTCTTCGCTGCCGTCGGTGGTGCGCGTCGCCACTTCGCGCGCGATCTTGCGGCTCACCGCCGCAATTTCGCGCTCCAGGTTACGCACCCCGGCTTCCCGCGTATAGTCCTGTACGATGGTGCGGATGGCCGCATCATGCCACGTCAGGTCCGCTTCGGTTAGGGCGTGCGCTTTCAGTTGTTTGGGCACCAGGAAGCGTTGCGCGATATGCAGCTTCTCCTCCTCGGTGTAGCCCGACAGGTCCAGCACTTCCATGCGGTCGCGCAACGCCGGCGGGATGGGGTCCAACTGGTTGGCCGTGGCGATAAACATGACGTGCGATAGGTCGAACGGCACATCCAGGTAATGATCGCGGAAGTCCTTGTTCTGCTCCGGGTCCAGCACTTCGAGCAGCGCCGACGACGGATCGCCCCGGAAGTCGGACCCCAGCTTGTCCACCACATCGAGCACAAACACCGGGTCGGCGGCTTCGGCGCGGCGGATCGCCTGCACGATGCGCCCCGGCATGGCCCCGATATAGGTGCGCCGGTGACCGCGAATCTCGGCCTCGTCATGCACGCCGCCCAGCGACATCCGGGTGAATGGACGACCCAGCGCCCTGGCGATAGATTGCGCCAGGCTGGTCTTGCCCACGCCCGGCGGCCCCACAAAGCAGAGGATCGGCTCGCGCCCAGCCACGCCCTCTGCCGCGCCCTGGCGTTGCGTTTTCAGCTTGCGAACCGCCAAGTATTCCAGGATGCGCTCTTTGATCTTTTCCAGATCATAGTGATCTTCGTGCAGGATCGTTTCCGTGGCCGCGATGTCAATCTCTTTTTCGGTGTAGACGTTCCAGGGCATCGAGACCAACCAGTCCAGATAGGTCTTGATCACGCCGTATTCGGCGGCGGCGGCGGGCAGCCGTTCCAGCCGGTCGAGTTCGCGGCGCGCCTCTTTGGCCGCCTCTTCGGGCATATTGGCCGCTTCGATTTTGCCGCGCAGTTCAGCCACTTCGGCCTCCTGCTCGTTCGACTCGCCCAGTTCCTTCTGGATGGCTTTCATCTGCTCGCGCAGCAGATACTCGCGCTGCGTCTTTTCGACCTCGCCTTGCACCTGATTTTGCAGCTTTTTGCCCAGTTCCAGCATCTCCAACTCGCGGCTGAGGAAGCCGGTCAGCCGCTCCAGCTTGGCGCGCACCGAGTCGGTTTCGATGATCGCTTGGCGGATTTCCAGGTCCATCCGCAGCGCCGAGGCGATCAGATAGACCAACTGGCGCGGGTTGTCAATGTTCAGCACCACCGTCGCCAACTCTTCGGGCAGGTGCGGCATCAGGTCCACCAGCCGGCCAAAGAGGCTCTTGAGATTGCGGGCCAGGGCATCCATCTCCATGCCGGTCTCCACCTCGTCGGGAGCCAGCCGGATGCGGGCTTTGAGGTAGGGCGTGGTCTGGGTGTATTCTTCGATTTTGATACGTTCCAGCCCCTGCACGGCTAGTTGCATGGTGCCGTTGGGCAGGCGCATCATTCGCATGATCGCGCCGACCACGCCGACGGTGTAGGCTTGGTCGGGGCCGGGGTTGTCCACCGTGGCATCTTTGGAGGCCACGAAGCCGACCAGCCGGTTGCCGACCACGGCATCATCCATCAGTTTGAGCGTGCGCTCCTGGCCCACAGCCAACGGCGCACCGACAAAGGGATAGATCACGGTATCTTTGAGCGGCACAATCGGCAGTTCCGCCGGAATGTCCAGGTCGTCTACCTTGCCGGCAAACAGCTGCTCGGCCGCTGCCGCCGATATTTCGACGGTCTGTACATCGTCAGTCGGCGCGTCTGCGGTGGGCGCGTCTTCCGCCGATATTTCGACGGTTTGCACGTCGTCAGTCGGCGCATCCTGATTCGGCGCGTCTTCCGCCGGTGTGTCTTCGGTTTGCGGGGTGTCCCGCGTTTCATCAGTATCAGTCATCGGTCTCTCACTTCAAGGGCGCGGCCTGCGCCGCACGCGATAGTTACGGGTTAATGGTTATACGCACATTGCCGCCGATTCGTGGCGGCAGCTTGGGCAGCCAGACAACGAGAAAGCCGGCCTGGTAATCGGCCCGCACGCCGTCGTGGTCAATCGGCCCCGGCAGCGCGATGTCGGCCAGAAACTCGCCATAGGGGATGCCCATGTGGTGATAGCCGATTTTATGGCGATTGGTTTCGTCCAGCCGGCGGCCCCGGATAGTCAGCAGATCATCGTGGATGGTAATATCCAGACTCTCTGCACTCATGCCCGCCACTTCCATTTTGATCACCACATGGGTGGGGGTCTCATAGATGTCGGTGGGCGGTTGCCAGGGCCGCCGGGCGACCAACACAAACGGGCGACCCCGTCCGCCGGGCCAGATGTCGGCCTCTTCGCCGGCGGGGCCGGCCTCTGGTTCCAGGGTCGGCACGCCGGCCTGGACGCGATAGTAACGCATAGCTTTTATCCTTTACAACGCTTAATCAGGCGTGCGCCAGCCGTGTGCCCCGATCAAGGGCACAAAGACGCACGGTGTAATCTCTTCACGTAGCAAGCGGCCGTCTTGGTTTGTGATCCGCACCAGCATTTGCTGCTTGGCATCACCGACCGGGATGACCAGCCGCCCGCCGGGGGCCAGTTGGCCCGTCAAACTCTCCGGCACCGCCGGCGCGCCGGCGGTGACGACAATCGCATCGTAGGGCGCGGCGCTCGGCCAGCCGCGCGTGCCGTCGCCGATCCGCACCTCAATATTGACAAAGCCCAGCGTTTTTAACAGCGCCGCTGCCTGTTCGGCTAGGGCCGGGTGCCGCTCAACTGAGATGACGCTGCCGGCCAAGCGGCCCAGCACAGCAGCAGCATAGCCCGACCCGGTGCCGATTTCCAGCGCCCGCTCATGGCCCGCCAGCCGTAAGGCCTCGCTCATCAGCGCGACCATGTAGGGCTGCGAAATGGTCTGCCCCTCGGCGATAGGCAGGGCACAATCCTCGTAGGCCAAGCGACGGCTGTCGGGCGGCATAAACTGCTCACGCGGCACGTCGCCTAGCGCCGCCAGCACCCGCTCATCCGCAATGCCCCGTGCGCGCAGTTGCTGCTGCACCATTGCGGCGCGGCGTTCCGCCGGCGGGGGCGCGGGCTTCTCACCGGCAGGCCGGGCGGGTGCGTCGCTGTTGGGCGCTGCCGCCGTTGGGGATGGGGCGTTAGTAGGCGCGGCGGCGGCGCTGGACTGTTCCATTGCTCTTTTGACCTTTAGCTAAGTGGGCACGCTGGCTTGTTTTCACTCTCTAGTATACCAAACTCTCTCCGCTTCCGGCACAGTTTACATAAACTCTAACACAACTCTAAGGGTACGGGTGCGCCGTTGCCCCTCACCCCCCAGCCCCCTCTCCCCGGCGGGGGAGTCGCTGGGGTTTAGGAAAGAGAGGAGTGAGCACCCCAGGTGCGAACGACGCGCCGACCTCGGAGTTTGCACCTGGGGTGCTTACTCCTCAGTGGGCGAGGCTAACCACCGCTCCCCATCATTATCTGAATGTAACTACTCAGGTTGCCGGCGGTAGGCAGCGGTGCTCTGCGGCGCGGTGGGGCGACCGACCGGCCACGAATGGCGCCACGAATACACGAATGGGATCGGATACGGGCCGAGTGTGCGGGGCCGGGGTTGGCCTTGGTCAACCCGACCGCCGGAGGGATGGCGCGAATCGCCGGCGCCATTCGTGGCCGGTCGGTCGCCCCACCGCGCCGCAGAGCACCGCTGCCTACCACCCCGCCCGTGCGCGCTCGACTGGGCCGTTAGGCTGAGTAGTTACATCTGAATTACTATAGCAAGCCTGTCAGCCGCTAACGGGCGGAGTGTAGGAGGCGGTGCCACCCGGCGCTGCCGGCCCCACCACGATCTCTACCGGCAGGCAACCGCGCGAACCCGGAGATTGCGGTGAGGCAAGCCTCGCCGGGTGGCACCGCCTCCTACCTCCACCCCCCAGATCCCGCTAGGACCAGCCCCATCCATGTGTTTGACTCCCCCTCTCTTCGTAGGAGAGGGGGTTGGGGGGTGAGGTCGGCAGGCTAGTGCAGGTTCCGGCAACCTGTTGTGATTTATAACCGGGGGTTATAGCATCCCAGGTGCGAAGCGACAAGTGGGCAACGCTTCGCACCTACGCATCTCAAAAACCAAAATCTCACCGGAACCTGCACTAGGCCGGTAGCCCGGCTTCGTTGACCAGCCGCGTCAGGTCGAGTGCGTTGCGGACGGCCCAGCCTTCGGGGTCGTTGTTGAAGTACAGGAACCCTTCCGGCGACCCCTCGCGCCAAGCGTGAAAAGTCGGTTCGCCCGGCATGGTGTAAAAGGTATTGTTCAGTTCAACGGTGGGGAAGAACTTGACATAATGCTCTAGCCGGTGCGTCGTCGGCAATTTTTGCGGGTAGAAGACCCCGCGCCAATGCTTATAGGCATAGCCGGAGCAGCCGATCCAGACGCGGCGCTGCGGGTTGGCGGCGGTCGCCGGCGTGTCGGAGAACGCATCCATGCCCCCGTCAGAGCAAGCGGGGTGCCAGAGCGGGCCGGCTTACGTGCAAGCTGTAAGCAGCAGTTCAGCGCAGCCCACTCGCCTCGGCAGTGGTCGGGTGTTACTGCCCGCTAGGGGTAATCACCAGCATCATGCTATCGAAATAGCCCCAGCGCCGCAAGAAGGAGGCCCAATCGGTATGATAGTAGCCGCCGTTGCCTACATCCATCAGATTGATCCCGCTGCTGTCATAGCCATAGGCGACGGCCGTATGTTCGCCGGGCACCAAGCGGAACGTCGCGCCGGCCGACGCGCCGGTGTAGAGCGGGCGCTCCTGCCGACCGGAGGTGAGCCAGACAACGACTGGGTTGCCGGCGCGCAAGCTGGCTTCCAGGCGCGCTTGGTCGCCATAATAGCCCGCTGCCTGATAGCCGTTCTGTTCTAGTACCGGTACCAGCGGCTCCGGGTAGACCCCATAATTGGTGATGCCGCCAAACGCGGCGTAAATATTGCCACGAAAGCCGAGGTGCGGATTGGGGTTAGTCGGCACTTCGCTCATAAAATGTTCTTGGGTGACGACCTTACCCCAGTAGCGTGTCACGGCCTCGGCGGCCGCATACTCGCAACTTAGACTGTAGGATTGGCGTAGCGAGGGAAACCCGGTGATCAGCACCGGGGCGGGGGCTGCCTGTACAGCCCGTGGTACGAACAAACCGGCCGCGGCAGCTGCCATGAGGACGAGCCGATAGCCCCAACCGAGGCGAGATCGCGCAATAGATCGCATAGTTTTATACCTCCTTGAATGGCATCCTCTTCCTCTATACGGGCCAGGGATGACACGGCCCGGACGACCGCTTGACTAAATCCAACCCCAGGAACCGTATCCATTAGCTCTATTATAGGCCATCCGGGTTAGAAAACAGGGGAGAAAAATTAGATTTCGCTGAGGATGGGCGCGGTAGGGCAAGCCGATGGGGCAAAATTGCTTGCAACCGCCGCCGCACCTGTTCGTTATAGGGGCAGGCAATTGGCTCCGCTCGCAGGCGGCCTTCGTGAAAGGACAGCAATGGCAAGCCCCTCTCTGCCGGTGCGGCGCGTGCGCCCGGCTCCCCTGGC
>JALYUO010000924.1 GCA_030853735.1 Chloroflexota bacterium | reverse complement strand
GCCCCAGCGCGGCCAGGAGGCCGCTCCCACAGTCCGATTCATTGCGCTCCCCCAAGCCCTCCGACGCGAGAACGCATAAGCCCTGACCTGATATTGGTTCATGACTCCACAGGATTAGTATGTAACGCCCCCGGCATCAGGCACGGTCGGCGGTAAAGCCGCCTTGACAGCCCCCAGGCGCTATGGTATGGTAGCCGCGAAGCCCTGCCCCGCCCAGCCTGCGAAGGCAGGCTTCGTAGCGGTAGGCGCGGCTTGAGCCGCCCGGCCCCCCATTCATTGCACAAAGGAGTGCCCGCATGATTAAGCTGATCGCGCTGTACAAGCAGCCGGACGATGTCGAGGCGTTTGAGCAGCATTATACCCAGGTCCATCTGCCCTTGATCGCCAAAGTGCCGTATATGCTGAGTGCGTCGTCGAGCAAAGCCTTTGGCGCGCCACGCGGCGAACCCGCCTACTATCGTATTGCCGAAATGGTCTTTGCCGACCGGGCGAGCTTCGACAAGGCCATGTCCTCGGACGAGAACCGGGCATCGGGCAAAGACCTGATGAGCTTTGCCCGCGACCTTGTGACCATCCTGTTTGTCGAGTCGCCGGATACGGAGCCGTCCGGCACAGCACAGGGCGAGGCGTAGGCGCATGACCACTACTCCCTGGCAAGGCCGCGATCCCGAATCGTTTGGCTTTGCGAACATTCTCTATAGTAAAACCGGCGGCGTGGCCCGCGTCACTATCAACCGACCACGGGTGTTGAACGCGCTCAACTGGGCCACCCTGCGCGAGATGACCGCCGCCTTCGAGGATGCCTCGTGGGATGATGCGGTCGGCGTGGTGGTTCTGACCGGGGCGGGCGAGCGGGCTTTCTGCACCGGGGCCGACCTGGATGAGCAGGAGCAGTTCCAGACTCGCCCCCACGATTATTGGAAGTGGATGGGCGCGTTTATCGAATGCCATGATAAGCTACGAAACATCGGCAAGCCGACAGTAGCCCGGCTCAACGGCATCACGGTGGGCGGCGGCAACGAATTCAACATGGCCTGCGACCTTGCCATCGCCGCCGACGATATTTTCATCCGCCAAGTGGGGCCGGCACGGGGCAGTGTGCCCGCCGCCGGGGCGACGCAGTGGTTGCCGATCATCGTGGGCGACCGCCGCGCGCGCGAGATCCTGCTGCTCTGTGAAGATATCCCCATTGCCAAAGCCCTCGATTGGGGGCTGGTGAATCAGGTGGTGCCGCGCGCCGACCTCGATGCAGCGGTGGATGCGATGACGGCCAAGTTGCTGCAACGGCTGCCCAACATCACGCGCTACACCAAACAGCAGCTCAATTTCTGGCGCGATCTCAGCTGGAGCCTGACGGTCGGCCATGCGCGCGACTGGTTGAGCGTCAACGCCGACTCCGCCGAAGTAGGCGAGGGGCTGACCGCCTTCCACGCGCGCCGCCCGGTAGACGTGGCCGGCCTGCGCGAACGCCAAGCCGCGCTCGGCAGCGAGACCCACTGGACTTGCCCGCAGTGTGGGCAAGCAATGCCCGCCGCCTTTGCCTTTTGCGGCAAGTGCGGCACCGCCAAGTAAGGGAACAGACGATGCGCTATACGGTGTATCTGGAAGTGCAGGAAGACGGCATGACGATGGCTCATGTGCCGCAACTGCCCGGCTGCGTCAGCAGCGGCAACACGCAAGAAGTGGCGTTGGCGCGCACGCCCGATGCGATCCGTGCCTATTATACCTGGATGCAACAGCACGGCGAACAGGTGCCACAAGCCGCCGAGCCGATTGAGATCGAGATCGGCGGCGTGATCAACGACCCCGACAACCATCTGGGCGACGAAGCCGGCCTCTTGCCCAGCGACCACGCGCCCCTCAGCGAAGCCGAAGTGGCCCAGTTGATGCGCCTGATGGCTTATTCACGCCGCGACCTGTTGGAGCAAGTGACGGGGCTGACGCGCGAAGTGCTGAACTGGCAGCCCAAAGAGGGCAGCGACGATGAGACCGGCTGGTGTATTGACGATATTCTGGAACACCTCGCCCGCGCCGAGCGGGTCTACACCACTCGTCTCACCAGCAACGTTTTTGACCTGGTCCAAGATGCACGCCGGGATGCGGTGGAGCGGATGGCGCGCATGACCGAAGCCGAGCGCACGCAGATCACCCAACATCAGGGCGAATATTGGACGGCGCGCAAAGTGTTCCGCCGCTTCCTCGAACACGAGCGTGAACACCAGAGCCACATCGCCCATGTGTTGAAGCAGTACACCGCCGACCAGGGGATTTGACGGAGTGTTTAGTGTTTAGTGTTTAGTGTTTAATTAGGCTGTAGCGGCGCAAGCTATTGCGCGTGTGAGGGATCAGTATTATGGCCGACGCGCCATCTGAGCAGAGCTTTCAATTCATCCGTGTGCGCCGCGAGGACGCGGTGGGCATCGTGCAACTCTACCGGCCCGACGTGCTGAACGCCCTCAGCACGGCGCTGATTGCTGAGCTGATCGCGGCACTGCAAGCGTTCGATGGGGATGATACGATCCACTGCTTGGTGCTGTACGGCAACGAGCGCGCGTTTGCCGCCGGAGCCGACATCCGCGAAATGGCCGAGGCGAGTACGGTGGATATGCTGACGCGCGACAATCTAGCCCGCTGGGAGCGCATCCGCGCCATCAAAAAGCCGATCATCGCCGCCGTCAGCGGCTTCGCATTGGGCGGCGGCTGCGAACTGGCGATGAGTTGCGACCTGATTATCGCGTCCGAAAGCGCCGTCTTCGGCCAGCCGGAAATCAACATCGGCGTGATGCCCGGCGCGGGCGGCACGCAACGCCTGACGCGCGCCATCGGCAAAGCACGGGCGATGGAGATGATCCTAACCGGGCGCACCATGCCCGCCGCCGAAGCCGAGCGCGCCGGTCTCGTCACCCGCGTGGTGCCCAAAGAGGTCTACCTCGACGAAGCCCTGCGCCTGGCGCGCGACATCGCCGCCAAAGCGCCGCTCGCGGTACGCCTCGCCAAAGCCGCCGTCAACAAAGCCTACGAGCTGCCCCTGCGCGAAGGGCTGGAAGCCGAACGCAGCGCCTTCTACACCCTGTTCAGCAGCGAAGACCAAAAAGAGGGAATGCGCGCCTTTGTCGAAAAGCGCAAAGCGCAGTACAAGGGGCGCTAAGGGCGGCGGCTTAAAGAGCGAGGTGTAGCCTGATCTGTTGTGGATCTGCATCAGGCGGTGCGCTTGCCGCCGGCACAAAGTTAGTGATCAACACTTCACGGTTGACGACACGGGCGCTACCGGTTTTCTGGACCTTCATGCCCGAAGCCGATTGCACCGGCACAATATGATAAGCGGCGTACAATTCACGAATGCGTGGCGTGTCGTAAAGCGATAGAATCCACTGGCAAGCCGTGTTCCGTAGCCGTAGCGCCAACCGCTCATGTGCTTCCCAATCGCGCATATTGTGGACATAGTTGCACCCATTGTCGGGATAAGGCGGATCGAGGTACATGACCGTGCCGGGCCGATCATAGCGATCCAGGCACGCCGCCCAGTCAAGATTCTCAATCAGCACGGTACGGAGACGCGCATGGATCGGGGCAATCCGCGCTTCCAACGTTTCGAGTGCGCCGATCAGCCGGTTGCCATGCCCACCATCGGTGATGCTGGTCTGGAAGCGCGGGTACAGGAGTTCGCCGCCCCAACCGGCCATGATCAGGTAGTAAAAGCGATGGGCGCGGGCTACAGAGTCTAGCTGCGTCGGGTCTAATGCCGCCAATCGTGCGAACTCAGCCCGCGCCACCAACTCCCAGCGAAAGGCCACCAGTAACTCCTGCGGCTGGTGTTTGAGGACGCGGAAAAAGTTGATCAAATCACCATCTAGGTCGTTTAGCACTTCGACTTCGCTGGGTGGTTTGCCGAACAACACCCAGGCCGCGCCGGCAAACGGTTCGACATAGCACGTATGCGGCGGTAGCAGCGCGATCACGGCCTTTCGCAAGCGCGATTTACCACCCACCCATTTGAGGGGGCTATTGAGCATTTTAGTGGATGTTACCGGGCCCGCTACCATCTGTGATCCTCTCCAAACCACTACCTTATTGTCTCCATTGGAGACAGAATAACACATCTCTATCACAATGTCAAGACCCGATCTGATAGCAAAACGCTTCGGCGAAAAATTACGTAGCTTGCGTACCCAAAAAGGTATGACGTTGAGGGAGTTGGCCCTTGCATTAGGAATGCACGCGCATGGCTACATCAGCGAGTTGGAAGCCGGGAAAAAAACACCGACCGTTGAGATTGTTCTGAAAGCAGCCCGTCTTTTTGGCGTAACGACAGACGAGCTACTATGCGACGAGATCCAACTAACGCTAGAAAAGCCAGAGTGAACATGACTGCCCTGTTTGTAGATCGCAATCCAACCCCGCAAGAGATCGAAAAATTACGTTTGCTCCTGAGTACTTTTCAGGATGGCAGTGGCATGCTGGTTTTGAAGGACGGCACGAACTTACCGGGTTGGCGTGATTTTGAACGAGCAGTTGCGGTTGCGCTCAATGGACAAGCACAGGAAAACAAAGCGGTATTTGACGTACTGATTATGGAGACTGATCAGAGAGAGCTAGAGATCACTTACG